>NZ_CAJCKG010000003.1:0-146812 GCF_903970945.1 Curtobacterium sp. ME26 | reverse complement strand
TTCGTCGGTACCTACTTCCACCAGGACTGGGCGGAGGAGCCGTACTCGGCGGAGCAAGCGCTCGAGGACCACCTCGCGAGCTCTTCGCCCGACGCGCTCAGCGAGTTGCTCGAGGACGTCCGTGACCTGGACGGAATCCTCCCGGACGAGGCAGCGCTCGGGGGCCGTCTCATCGAGCTCGACTGCAACTACGTCCCGTCGGACGCCGGGATGAACGACCGTACATGGCTTCGGGAGGTGGCAGCGCGGGTCGAGCGGCACCTCGGCGGCACTGATCCGAACGTCACGCGGTGAGCGACCACGTCGATCAGTCAAGGATGGTCTGGACGGTATCGGCACGGTTCGCCGTCGACGACCGCGCGATCAGCGCGTTCCCGGAGCCCGCGATCTTCGCTGCCCAGGAACGGCGCGACCCTTGATCGAGATGAAGAAGTTCGCGGCGGGAGTGCCGTCCTTCGCGAACTTGATGGGCGGGGCGTTCAACGAGGATTGGCGCGATGAGTGGGACTCCGCAGAGGGGAGTCTCTTCAGTTCTCGGAGAGCGCACCGACCAGCTACGGAACATGCCCGTACAACGACGAGCCGTCGGGATGGCTCTGGGGTTGCGCACCGTCCACGCAGGCTCGGTTCCTGCGCGCACTCGAGTGGGCGCAGCGTCATCCTGACGAGTGGTCGCCGCTGCTCATCCAGCATCCGGTGACGGAGCATGACCCACGGGGGCCACGACTCGACCGGTGAGTGCAGACCGGTGAGCACAGAGCGAGCGGCCGCGCACACCGGGGACGTGGGGGGACGTTCCGGGGTGGGCGACCGCTCGCGGTCTGGGGGAGTGGCGGCTCAGGCGGTCCGGAACGACCCGGTCGCCGTGCGCAGCGACCCGGTCACGGTCCGCGTCGAGGCCGTCGACGTGCTCGGACGCCGGAACTGCGTGTCCACGAAGCGCCCGACGGTGCGGCCGATGCCGGTGCCGGTGTAGCTGCCGACGGGGCGCCAGGCGGCCTCGACCGCGTAGGCACCGAGCTCGTCACGCTGCTCGAGACCGGTGACGTAGGCGCCGCCGAGGGGGTTCTGTCGGTTCTGCACGGGTGCTCCTCGTCGTCGTGCCGCGGGTCACCGACCGTCGGACCGACGACCAGGACGCCGTCGGCTGATGACGACCACGCTACCCCGTTGTCTTGAACGATGCAAGACAAGGGGGCCGCATCACGCGACGAGCTCGCAGAACGTCCGACCCTCGGCCGTCCAGCTCTGGCGGGCCCGCAGTCCCGCCGTCGCCGCGTGCTCGAGCAGCGCGTCGACGCCCACCTCGGCCCAGGGGAAGCCCTCGCTGCGGTTGCCGTCGCCGTCCGCCACGTGCGCGGTGAACGTCCGGTCGGCGGAGCGGTCGACGTGGGTCTCGACGACGACGCGACCGCCGTCGCGGACGATCTCCGCGCAGCGGGCGAGCAGTGCGACGGGGTCGCCGCCGATGCCGATGTTGCCGTCGATCACCAGTGCGGTGTCCCACCGGCCCTCGTCCGGGATCGGGTCGAAGACCGACCCCTGCACGGCGGTGCCGCCGGAGCGTCGTGCGATGGCGACGGCCTCGTCCGACACGTCGACGCCGAGCGCCGGGATGCCGAGGGCCTGCGCCGCGACGAGCATCCGCCCCGGGCCGCAGCCGATGTCGATGACGGGTCCGTCCGCGCCGTCGAGCAGTGAGCGGTCGACCCGGTCGGCCGCGGCGCTCCAGCGACCGACGTCCATCGTGACCTCGACGTCGGGGCGCTCGGGGTCGGTCAGGCGCAGGCGGCCGTCGGTGCGCAGGGCGCGGGCGTAGGGCTCGCCGCCACCTGCGCCGAACGTGATGGTGTCGTGCATCGTCATCGGGCGCCTCCGGTCGTCGTGGTCAGGGTGGTGGGTGCCTCGGCGCGGAAGGCCGCGGCGAAGCGGGAGTCCGGCGCGAGGGCGGCCACCTGCTCGGCGTCCGCGACGGTGTCGACGTCGAGGAGTCCGGGCAGCGTGCCGACCGACAGGCCGGCGTCGGTCAGGCGGGCGAGCTGCACGGCACCGGTGTCGTCCTGCGACATCGGGACGCCGCGGAGCAGGGCGCCGTCGGGCTCGCGCAGGTAGAGCGACCAGAAGCCGCCGTCGTCGGCCGGGCCGAACCAGGCGTCGCGGTCCGGGTCGTCGAACACCGGGGCGAGGTGCTCGGGCGTCGCCTGCGGGGTGTCCATGCCGACCAGCAGTGTCGGGCCGGTCATCGCGTCGAACATCGCACCGAGGCGCTCGTCGAGACCGCCGCCCACCTGGTGCAGCACGTCGAAGTCGTCGGTGCCCTCGGGCAGGACGACGCCGTCGTAGAGCAGGACGCGCCGCGACGCCGGGAGGGCCCGCACCGTCGCGATCGTGTCGGCGAGTGCGGCCGACGCGACGCGCGCGGCACCCTCCGGCGTCAGGGCCGGCGTGAGCCGGGTCTTGACCTTGCCTGGCAGGCACTCCTTGGCCACGACGACCACCGTGACGTCCGTCATGAACGTGCTCCTTCCGAGGACCCGGCCACGTCGCGGGCGGGACCGGGCGCCACGACGCGGGGCCGTGCCTCCCGTCCGTACTGGCGCAGCAGACGGGACATGTCGCTGACGGCGTTGACCGTGCCGCGGAGCGTGCCGGTGACCTTGCTGTCACCGACGCGCTGGGCGTACCCGATGTCGGACTCGTCGACCCGCCAGCCGGCGGCGTGCGCGGCCAGCACCATCTCGAGCGGGTAGCCGCTCCGACGGTCCTGCAGGTCGAGCGCGACGAGGTCGGCGCGGCGCATGACGCGCATCGGGCCGAGGTCGCGGAGCCGGTAGCCGGTGGCGCGGCGCATGAGCACGGCGAGCACGCGGTTCGCGAAGCGGGCGTGCGGCGCCCAGGCACCACGCGTGGTCGGGACGCGCCGACCGAGCGCGAGGTCGGTGCGGCCGTCGGCGACGCGCGCCACGAGGGCCGGCAGCTCGGCGGGGTCCATCGAGGCGTCGGCGTCGCAGAACGCGACGTACTCGGCGGTCGCGGCGGCGACGCCGGCGGCGCACGCCGAGCCGAAGCCCTTGACGGGTTCGGTGACGACGGTCGCGCCGTGCGCGCGCGCCACGTCGGCGGAGCCGTCAGTCGAGCCGTTGTCGACCACGATGGCGCGGTACCCCTCGGGCAGGCGCCCGATGACGCGGGGGAGCGCGTCCGCCTCGTCGAGGCAGGGCAGGATCACGTCGACGGTCATGGTGTCCATTCGGTGCGGTCCGTCGGATCGACGGGTGCCCGCGTCGGTCCCGCTCGCCTCGGCGGCGGCGGGGTCGTGGTCGTCGGAGGGCGGGCGGTCCATGTACTCGACGTAACACGAAGACACAGCCCGGGGTACAGGTTAGCCGTCCCCCGCCGGTCACTCCGTGCGCCCAGTGGATGCCGTGTCCCGCTTCCGGGGGACAGCCGGGAGGCCCGGATCGCCTCCGCACGACGGCGCACCCGGTCGGGTGGCCGGTCCTGGCGGGATCGTGGCGGCTCGCGCAGGCTGTGCCGAGTCTCAGCACGCAGCCGGCAGCGCGGACGCGGCCGGGAGTGCCCCGGCCGCGTCCGCGCCGTCAGCGCTGGACGGCGGCGCGGAGCGGGGCGGTCGCGAACGCGCGCATGCCCTGCTCGAAGTCCACCTGTGCCTGCCACCCGAGCTCGGCGCGGATGCGGTCCGACGACGCCGTCACGTGGCGGACGTCGCCGAGCCGGTACTCACCGGTGACGACGGGCTGCGGCCCGTCCGGTCCGGCGATCGCCGACGCCATGTCGCCGATCGTGTGCACGACACCCGAGCCGACGTTGTAGGCGTGGAAGGTCTCGGCGGGCAGTTCGGCGGTCGCGGCGATCGATGCCGCGTTCGCTCCGGCGACGTCGTCGACGTGCACGAAGTCGCGCCGCTGCCGGCCGTCCTCGAAGACCCGGGGCGACTCGCCGCGGGCCAGCGCCGAGCGGAACAGCGAGGCGACCCCGGCGTACGGGGTGTTCGACGGCATGCCCGGTCCGTACACGTTGTGGTAGCGCAGGGCGATCGCGGTACCGCCGGTCGCGCGCGCCCACGACGACGCCAGGTGTTCCTGCGCGACCTTCGTCTGCGCGTACACGTTGCGGGGGTCGAGCGCGGCCGACTCGTCGATGAGGCCCGGGACGAGCGCCCGCCCGTCGGGGCCGATCGGGTCGAAGCGGCCGGCGTCGAGGTCCTCGCGGCGACGGGCCGGCGGTCGCACCGGTTCGCCGTCGGCGGTTTCGTACGCGCCCTCGCCGTAGACCACCATCGAGCTCGCGACCACGAGCCGACCGATGCCGTGCCGGTCCATGCCCGCCAGGACGTGGGCGGTGCCGGCGTCGTTCGACGAGACGTAGTCAGGGGCGTCCTGGAAGTCGACCCCGAGGCCGACCTTCGCCGCCTGGTGGCAGACGACGTCGACGCCGTCGAGCGCGGCCTCGAGGGCGATGCGGTCGCGGACGTCGCCGTGGACGAAGGACAGACCCTGCTGCTCGTGGGCGCGGAGGACCTCGCCGGGGTCGCCGTGCACGTCGTCGCGCAGCGAGTCGAGGATGCGGACCTCGTGCCCCTCGGCGAGGGCGCGGCGGACGATCGCGGAGCCGATGAAGCCGGCGCCGCCGGTGACGAGCAGGCGGCTCATGCGCCGACCGCCTTGCGGAGCACGCTCTCGCTGGCCTCCGAGGGCACGAGCTCGCGGGGCGTCCAGTCGTCGGGCAGTGCGGCGACGACGTCGCCGATGGCGCGGACGATGACCTCGTTGGCGCGGGCCAGGCGCTCCATGACGGCGGCGTGGGTGACCGGGGCCTCGGCAGGTGCGGTGTCGGCGGCCGTGGTCTCGTCCGCGCTGGGTGCCAGGCCGGCGTCGGCGTCGGTGACGTACGACAGGTTGACGGTGCCGATGCCGAGCTCTGCGGCGAGCGGGACCTCGGGCGTCATCGTCATGTTGATCGTGTGGCCGCCGGCCTCGCGCATCCACACCGACTCGGCGCGGGTCGAGAAGCGCGGACCCTGGATCACGACGCACGTGCCGGTCGGACGGAACGGCACGTCGAGCGCGGCGATGGCGTCGATCGCGGCGCGGCGGAGCACGGGGTCGAACGGGTCCGCGAAGGACAGGTGCTGCACCTGGTCCTCGAAGAAGGTGTCGGCGCGACCCCACGTGCGGTCGATCAGCTGGTCGGTCACGACGAACGTGCCCGGCGCGTAGTCCGGGTGCAGGCCGCCCACGGCGCTCGATGAGACGATCGCACGGACGCCGAGCGAGCGGAGCGCCCAGACGTTCGCACGGTGGTTGATCAGGTGCGGCGCGACCGAGTGCTCGCGGCCGTGCCGGGTGAGGAACGCGACGCGCTTGCCCGACATCGTGCCGACCGTGATCGGGCTGGAGGTCGGACCGAACGGGGTCGCGACGTCGATCTCGTCGGCCGTGCCCTCCTCGAAGAGGCGGTAGAGGCCGGAGCCCCCGATCACCCCGATGCGAGCGGTCGTTCCGTCCACGGGCGGTTCGGTCGTGGTCACGTGGTCCTCCACAGGTCCTTCAGGATGTCCTCGGCGCGTGGTGCGCCCTGGATACGCTACTGACGCCCCTCCGGCAGTGACCGGGAGCGGGCATCCCCACGGGTTCGGAGGCACGGGTGCGCACGATCGGTCAGCATCGCGACGAGGTCGCCGCGCTCCTCGCACCCGCGCTCGCGCAGCGTGGTGCGGAGACAGTGGCGATCGACACCCTGGCGGACGGCGCCGGCACCGGTCGGGGCCACCGTGTCCTGGCCGCCGCGGTGACGGCGCCCGTGCCGTTGCCCGTGTTCGACAACAGCCAGATGGACGGGTTCGCCGTCCGCGCCGCCGAGTCCGGTCGGTCCGTCCGGGTGGTGGACCCGATCCCCGCCGGTGCCGTCCCCGTGCCGCTGGCCCCGGGGACCGCGGCGCCGATCATGACCGGTGCGCGCATCCCCGAGGGTGCCGACGCGGTCGTGCCGGTCGAGGAGACCGCCCCGGGCGCGTTCCCCGCGGCCCTGGCGCTCGCCGAGCTCACCGTGCCGGACGGCACGACCACGGGCACCTTCGTCCGGACGGTCGGCAGCGACGTGCGGCGCGGGGCGGAGCTCGCCCCGCAGGGCGCCCCCGTGACGCCGGCGCTGCTCGGGACGCTCGCCGCCGCCGGCATCGACGTGGTCGACGTGGTGCGGCCCGTGCGCGTGCTCGTCGTCTCGACGGGCAGCGAGCTGGCGGACGGTGGTGACGGGTACGGCGGTGCCGGGGACGGTGGAGTGGGTGCGACGATCCGCGACGCGAACGGCGTCGCGCTGCGGGCGGCCCTGGCCGAGGTCGGTGCCGCGGCGCGGACCGTCCGGCTCACCGACGACGTCGACGCCTTCCTGCCCGCCCTCGAGGACGCCGTGGGGGAGTGGGCCGACCTCGTGCTCACCACCGGCGGGATCAGCGCCGGGGCGTACGAGGTCGTGCGCCAGACGCTCGAGCCGCTCGGCCTCGCCATCACCCCGGTCGCGATGCAGCCCGGCGGCCCGCAGGCGCTCGGCCGGCTCCCGCTCGCCGGACGCCGGGTGCCCGTCGTCGCGTTCCCCGGCAACCCCGTCTCGGCGCTCGTCTCGTTCGAGGTCTTCCTGCGACCGGTGCTCGCGGCGGTCGTCGGCGCTCCCGACCGAGCGGCGCAGGAGCTCCCCGCGGCGGAACCGGCGACCTCACCGGTCGGCAAGCACCAGGTGCGCCGCGGCACGGTCGTCGACGGCCGTGTGCACTTCGTCGGCGGGCCGAGCTCCCACCTGCTCGGGCACCTCGCCGCCGCGACCCACCTCGTCCACGTCCCGGTCGGCACCGACACCGTCGAGCCCGGGGACCCGCTGACCGTCTGGAGCCTGCGATGACCGACGACCCCACCACCCACTCGTCCAGCGCCGACCCGACCGGCGCCGACCTCTCCCACGTCCGGTCCGACGGGACCGCCCACATGGTCGACGTGTCGGAGAAGGACGTCACCACGCGCAGCGCCACGGCCACCGCCACCCTGGTGACCCGTGCCGACGTGGTCGAGCGGATCATCGACGGCTCGCTGCCGAAGGGCGAGGTCATCGGCACCGCCCGGATCGCGGCGATCATGGCGGTGAAGAAGACGTCCGACCTGGTGCCGTTGTGCCACCCGCTGCCGATCGCGGGCGTCGAGGTCGACATCACCGGAGCGGGCGACCGCGTGCACATCGAGGTCGCCGTGCGGACCACCTCGCGCACCGGCGTCGAGATGGAGGCGCTGACCGGCGCGAGCGTCGCCGCCCTGACCGTGTACGACATGGTGAAGGCCGTCGACCGTGCGGCCGTGATCACGGACGTCCGGGTGCTCGAGAAGCACGGCGGACGCTCCGGGGACTGGAGCGCTCGATGACGTCCGAACCGACCAGGGGCCGCGCCGGCGTGGTCGTCGTGTCCACGCAGGCGGCGACGGACGCCTCGCTCGACCGCACCGGGCCGACGATCGCCGCCTGGCTCCGCGAGCGGGGCTTCACGGTCGCCGAGCCGACGATCGTGCCGGACGGCGGCGCGATCGCCGAGACCGTCACCGCCGAGCTGCTCGCCGACGCGAGGGTCGTCGTGACCACGGGCGGGACCGGCGTCACCCCGACGGACCGGACGCCCGAGGCCGTCGCGCCCCTCATCGACCTGGAGCTCCCGGGTCTCGTCGAGGAGATCCGTCGGCGGGGCCTCGCCGGTGCCGGCCCGACGGCGCTCCTCACCCGAGGTGTCGCGGGCATCGCCGGCGGCCGCACGATCGTGCTGACCCTGCCCGGTTCCCGCGGCGGGGTGGCCGACGGGCTCGCGGTGCTCGACGGCGTGCTCGACCACGTCCTCGCGCAGCTGCACGGCGCCGGGCACGCACCCCGGAGCGCGTCGTGAGCGGGGAGCGCGTCGTCATCGCCGACGTGGTGGACCGGGTCATCACCGTCGACGAGGTCTCGGACGCCGTCGCCACCGACCGCGACGGCGCGGTCGTGACCTTCGCCGGGGTCGTCCGCGACCACGACGACGGCAAGGGCGTGACCGCACTCGACTACGAGCGGCATCCGAGCGCCGGCGACGTCATCGCCGAGGTCGCCCGGTCGATCGCCGTCGACCACCCCGAGGTCCGCATCGCCGTGCTGCACCGCGTCGGCGCGCTCGGCATCGGGGACGTGGCGCTCGCCGCCGCCGTCTCGTCGCCGCACCGGGCGGAGGCGTTCGCGGCGTGTGCGGCCCTGGTCGACCTCGTGAAGGAGCGCACGCCGATCTGGAAGCGCCAGGAGTTCACGGACGGCACGGACGAGTGGGTGGCTGCGCTCTGACGGGACGGGGCTCCTGGTGGTTGGCTCAGGGGCGATGACCACGGACGAAGTGACCGCCGCCGCGAACCGGTGGGCCCTGGCGGACGAGCGCGCACAGGCCGTCCTCGCCGCTGCCGATCCATCGTCGCGTCGACGTACGGCGGCTTCCGTCGTGTGGGTGCTCGTCGGTTCGGCCGCCATGGCGGTCGCCCTGGTCGCCCTCGCGCTCGTGCTGCCGTCCGATGCGCCCGGCAGGTCGGTCACCACCACGGTCGTCATGGTTGCTGCACTGGCCGGCATGGTGGTGCAGGTCGTCGCCTCGATCGTCGTCCGCCGACGCCGCGGTGTGCCCCCGGCTCCCGTGGTCGCACTGCTGCAGACCCGCGAGCGGCACGCAGTCCGCCAGGCCTTCCACGGCAGTCGACCGGTGCCGGAGGACCGTCGGCGGGTCGTGGACGCCGCTGCGACGCAGGCCGCAGCCGGGCAGGAACTCGTCGTGCTGTGCCTGTTCGCCGTGAGCAGCGTGGCGGGACTGACGACGGGGAGCGAGCTGTGGCCGATGTTCGCCGCCGCCGGCCTGCTCGCCGCTGGGTCGACTGTCGTGTCGGCCCGCGACGCCGTCGCCGCTCGACGCTGGCTCGCCGACCGCGTGATCGAGGCCCCGAGCCCGACGACCTGAGCCGGGCGACCTGAGCGACACCGCAGGAGACCGACGCAGGATCGTGATCCCGGCACCCGTTCAGGGCGTGGTCCCGCGCTCGGCGGATCCATAGACTCCGGAACATGAGCGTTCTGCTGTACGGCGCGGGGATCGTGCTGCTCGTCTTCGCCCTGATCGACATCATCACGCGGGGCGACGACCAGGTCCGTGGGCTCCCGAAGTTCGCATGGATCCTCATCTGCATCTTCCTGCCCCTGGTCGGCAGCATCGTGTGGTTCGCCGTCGGGCACGACTGGAGCGCGAACGACCGGAACCACGGCCGGTACATCGAGCCGAACCGCCACGAGGACCGGTACGCCAGCATCGGCCACGCCCGCGCGGCGCACGGCGACAAGCGCGTGAACGGCACCGAGCAGGAGCTCGCCGAGCTCGAGCGGGAGATCGAGTACTGGGAGGCCCAGGCGCGGCTGCGCCGTGCGAAGGAGGCCGCCGGCGAGGGCGACCCGACCGCGGGCAGCTGATGCGGCGCGACTCGGACGAACCGATCTCCGACGCAACGTGGGAGACCGTGGCCGAGACCGTCGCCGGACGGCCACTCGCCGCGGTGCGTCGGCGTCGGCAGCAGTGGCGGGTGGTCCTGGTCGTCCTGGTGATGGTCGCCCTCGTCGGTGGCGTCCTCGCCGGCTGGCGGCTCGGACCCGACGTCGACTTCGACACCGAGCCGCGGGACGGCGCCTGGGGCACGGCAGGGGCCGTGGTCGTGATGGCGGCGCTCGTGGCCTGGGTCGTCGCGGTGGTCTGGCTGCTCCGCCGCAACGCGTTCCCACCGCTCGGGAACGACGCGACATCGGGCCTCCGGGCGCGCGAGCGACGGGCGATCGACCGGATGGCACGCGGTGTCACAGTCGGGCCCGCCGAACGGACGGACGTCCTGCGCGCCGTCGCGGAGCAGCGACGGCGCACCTCCACGCCGACCATCGCGTTCGCGCCCGGCTTCCTGCTCCTCTGGTGCGGGAACCTGCTGATGAACACGTGGTCGACGTGGACCGCGATCCAGGCCGTTGCGCTGGTCCTCCTCGCGGTCCTCCTCGCCCTGGCGCTGCGCTGGCGGGCGCAGTACCGGGCCTTCGTCGAGCGCAACCCGCCCCGCCCCGCGCCGAGCGCGAGCCGGAGCCCGCGGGCTGAGCCGCGCCTCCCGGCCGGACCGAGAGCGGCCGTCCTGCGGTCGGGCACAACGCGGAGCACCTCGCGCCACGGCACTCCGTGGCGCGACGTGCCGACGATCGTTCGAGAGTGCAGCGCACCACGGACCACCCGAACGCGCTCACGAACGCCCGGCCCCACCGCACCCCCGCGGTACCCGCACCCCGCCGCGCCGCCTACCCTTGACGGGTGGCTCATCTCCTCGGCGCCGAGAACGTGCATCTCGAGTTCCCCACCCGTGTCGTCTTCGACAGCGTCACCCTCGGCCTCAACGAGGGTGACCGCATCGGCGTCGTCGGCCGGAACGGCGACGGCAAGTCGACCCTGCTCGCGCTGCTGGCCCAGCGCCTGGAACCGGACGCCGGCCGCGTCACGCACCGCCGCGGGCTGACCGTCGGGTACCTCGACCAGCGCGACGTCCTGCCCGCGGGCGCGACCGTCGGCAGCATCGTCGTCGGCGAGCTCGAGGAGCACGAGTGGGCCGGCGACCCGAAGATCCGCGACGTCATCGGCGGTCTCGTGTCGGACATCCCCTGGGACGCCGTCGTCGACGACCTGTCCGGTGGGCAGCGCCGCCGGATCGCGCTCGCGAAGCTGCTCGTCGGTGACTGGGACGTGCTGTTCCTCGATGAGCCGACGAACCACCTCGACGTCGAGGGCATCCAGTGGCTGGCCGACCACATCAACCGCCGGTGGTCGTCGAACCAGGGCGGCATGGTGGTCGTCACGCACGACCGGTGGTTCCTCGACGCGGTGTCGACCGACACGTGGGAGGTGCACGACGGCGTCGTCGAGCCCTTCGAGGGCGGCTACGCGGCGTACATCCTGCAGCGCGTCGAGCGTGACCGGCAGGCGGCCACGATCGAGCAGCGTCGGCAGAACCTGGCCCGCAAGGAGCTCGCCTGGCTCCGCCGCGGCGCTCCGGCCCGCACGAGCAAGCCGAAGTTCCGCATCGACGCCGCGAACGCGCTCATCGACGACGTCCCGCCGATCCGCGACACCGTCGCGCTGTCGCAGACGGCGACCGCGCGACTGGGCAAGGACGTCGTCGACCTGCTCGACATCGGCGTCTCGTTCGGCGACGCCGTGATCCTGCGCGACGTCGAGTGGCGCATCGCGCCGGGGGAGCGAACCGGCATCCTCGGCCCGAACGGCGCGGGCAAGTCGACGCTCCTCAACCTGGTGTCCGGCAAGCTCCAGCCGACGAGCGGCCGCGTCAAGACGGGCAAGACCGTGCAGGTCGCCGTGCTCGACCAGCAGCTCGCCGACCTCGCGCAGTTCGCGGACGACCGCGTCCGCGAGGTTGTCGCCCGCAAGAAGACCAGCTACGTCGCCGACGGCAAGGAGATGACGCCGTCGCAGCTGCTCGAGCGGCTCGGCTTCACGTCGGAGCAGCTGTCGACGCCCGTCAAGGACCTGTCCGGCGGGCAGAAGCGACGGCTGCAGCTCATGCTCATCCTGCTCGACGAGCCGAACGTGCTCATCCTCGACGAGCCCACGAACGACCTCGACACCGACATGCTCGCCGCGATGGAGGACCTGCTCGACACCTGGCCGGGCACCCTGCTCGTCGTGTCGCACGACCGCTACCTGCTCGAGCGCGTGACCGACCAGCAGTACGCCGTGCTCGGCGGGCACCTGCGGCACCTGCCCGGCGGGGTCGACGAGTACATGCGGCTGCGTGCGTCGGGTTCCGTCCCGCAGACGGCTGCTGCGGCTGCCGCCGCGACGGCCGGGAGGCCCGACACCGTCGGCGGGACCGGCTCGGCCGGACCCGTGGCCGCGTCCACCACCGCGGCTGCTTCCGCGCTCTCCGGTGCGGACCGCCGGACGGCGGAGAAGGAGATGTCGGCGCTCGACCGGAAGATCGCGAAGGTCGGCGCGGACCGGAAGAAGCTGCTCGACGCGTTCGCCGCGCACGACCAGTCCGACTACGCCGGGCTCGGGGCGCTGCAGACGCAGCTCGCCGGGCTCGAGGCCGAGGTCGAGCAGCTCGAGGAGCGGTGGCTCGAGGTGGCGGAGCTGCTCGGGGTGTAGTCGGGCCCGGTCTGCTGGTCGAGCGGCGTGGTCAGGCGCCGTGACAACCGATCTCGCTCGCGTCGTGCCCGGTGCCGATGCCGGTCCCGAAGGCGATCGGTTCGGTGACCGTGTGCAGTCGTCCGAGCCCGTCCTGGGTGGTGACGACCACGCCTCTGACGAACCCCGCGGTCCGGTCCGGGTCGAGCACGATCCGACCGCTGACGTTCAGGTCGCTGTGCGGCCGGACGACGACACCGCTGCCGACCGGGACGGTGCGACCGTACTCGGCGGGCTGATCAGGGTCCTCGGTGATGATCACGCCGGGCGACGACGTCCGGGGGTGCGGGGCGAGTGCGAGGTGCTCGAGCCGCACGCCCTCGATCGTGGCGATGCGGACGGTGCGGACGCGGACGTCGTGGTCGGTCTCGTTCTGGAGGTCGGTCATGAACCACGCTGCCGCCACGGCCGAGCCCTCGGGGTAGGTGCCGCACACGCCGCCGCCGGTGGTGCTCGTCGACAGGCCCTGCGTCGGCACGGTCTCGACCACGAGGCCCGCGGCGAGGACCAGTGCCCCGATGACGCTCGCTCCGACGACGGCCCGCCCCTTGTCCATGCCGCAACCGTAGGGGAGTCAGTGCCCGCCGCGCGCCCCCTCTTCGCGTGCGGCGGTCTCCGCGTCCGCGGCGGTGTCGTGGTCGGGCCGCACCTCGGCCGGATCCCCCTCGCCGGGGTTCGCCACGACCTCCCACAGGTGCCCGTCCGGGTCCTGGAAGAAGCCGGACCACATGCCCCACGGGCGCGGCGTGTACGGCGCGGCCGACATCGTCGCTCCGGCGGCGCGTGCGCGGTCGAGGAACGCCTGCGCTGCCTCCTGCGACGGCTCGAAGTGCCCGATCGTCGTGCTCGGCGCGGTCGCCAGGTCGACGCCGGAGTCCTTCCGCATGTCCTCGCGGCCGTGGACGCTGACGATCAGGCCGTCGTCGAGGGTGAACATCGCCGTGGTGCCACCCGCCGCGGTCTCGGTCGCGGGGTACTCGGTGCCGATGATCCCGCTGCCCTCGATGCCGAGCAGGGCGCGGTAGAAGGCTGCCGATCGTCCGACGTCGGCCACGGCGAGGGTGATCGCGTGCATGCCGCGCACGCTACGCCGGGCCGGCTGCCCTCAGTCGCCGAGGCCGAGGATGAGGCGACGGAGCAGCGCGGCGAGCTGGCCCTGCTCGTCGTCGGACACCCCGGTCAGGATCGCCCGCTCGGCGCTGAGCAGGTCGGCGATCGCCGCGTCGACGGCCGCGCGCCCGCTCGCCGTCAGCGACACGAGGATGCCGCGGCCGTCCCGCGGGTCGGTCCGGCGGCTGACGAGTCCACGCGAGGCCAGCCGGTCCACCCGGTTCGTCATGGTGCCGCTCGACACCAGCGTCTGCTGCAGCAGCGTCTTCGGGCTGAGCTCGTACGGCTCGCCCGCACGCCGGAGCGCCGACAGGACGTCGAACTCCCACGGCTCGACGTCGCTCGCGTCGAACGCGGCCCGGCGGGCCCGGTCGAGGTGCCGTGCGAGGCGGTCGACGCGGGACAGGACCTCGAGCGGACCGAAGTCCAGGTCCCCGCGCTCCCGGCCCCACGCCGTGACGATCCGGTCGACCTCGTCCTGCTGCGGCATCCCTCCATCTTGGCCGATGCGGTGCCGCGCGGCCAGCCTCGACGGCATGGGAGGATGGAGGGGCACCCCATCGGGGTGCGTTCCGCCTTGGTGTAACGGCAGCACGACGGCCTTTGGTGCCGTTAGGTCCGGGTTCGAATCCTGGAGGCGGAGCGGTCGGCTGTCGGACCGGGGAGCCGCCCTGGCTACGGCAGCATCTGCTGGAACAGCGCCGCAGCGCGCACCACGCCGAAGACCGTGCCGACGGCGCCGACCACCAGGTACGTCCACAGCGGCCACATCGGCCGACCCGGTGCCACCTTCCGCACGACGACGAACCGCCCGATCACGTAGACGATCGTGGCCAGGAACGCCCAGGGCCAGGGGAAGGGCCGGACGACACCACGCCGTCGGAGCGCACGGTGGTCGAGGAACGCGAGCAGCACGGCCGCCCCGTAGAGGAGCAGCCCGCCGACCTGCAGGACGAAGTAGCCGACGGTGTAGACCGATGCCGGGTCGAGCGCCTGCAGGCCACCCGGGCCGATGGTCCGGAACCGGAGCTCCGGCCTGTAGGCGAACTGGAGCAGCACGACGAGGACCGGCTGGAGTGCCAGCAACCAGATCGCGAGGGTGTCCGTCGGTACGCCGTCCGGGATCCGGGGACGCTGCACCGGTCCGGCGGGCGGACTGACGTGCTGCGTCCAGGCGGTGCCGTCCCACCAGCGGTTCCCGGGCTGTCCGGACGGGTCCGGGTACCAGCCGGGCGGCGTCGTGGTCGACATCGGATCCCCTCGTGCATCGGCGGGAGCAGCGTGCCCCACACCGTCCGAACCTAGTGGTCAGGAATCCGCGCCGCTCGAGCCCCTCGCCACCAGCCGCACGGGGTTGCGGATCCGTCCGCGCCGCACCCGCCCCTCGATGCTCTCGACGAGTGCCTCCGCAGCCAGCCGTCCGAGCTCCTGCAGGTTCATGTCCACGCTGGTCAGGTGCGGCCGAGCGCCCTCGACCAGGATGTCCCAGTTGTCGAACCCGACGACGGCGACGTCGTCCGGGATCCTCCGCCCGGACTCACGGACCGCGTCCATGACCCCGCGGGCGATGTGGTCGCTCCCCGCGACGACCGCGTCGACGTCGGGGTGTGCCGCGAGGAGCCGGCCGGCCGCCTGCCGTCCCCAGGACTCGTCCCAGGCACCGAACACCAGACCCGGGTTGCCGACGAGCGCGAGACCGTGGTCCTCCATCGCGGCGGCGGCCCCGCGCAGGCGGTCCCGGGCTGCCGCGTAGGTGTCCTCGCCGTTGACGATCGCGATGCGTCGGCGACCGGCGGCGACCAGGTGCTCGACGGCGATCCGCCCCGCCAGTTCGTTGTCCGGCTCGAAGGACAGGTCCTGTTCGTCGGTCGAGGGTGCGTAGACGTAGACGACGGGGACGTCCGGCTTCGCCTGCATCGGCGGCCGGGGGTTCGTCGTGCGGCCCACGACCAGCACGCCGTCGACCCGCCGGGTCAGCAGGGACTGCAGCTGCAGCTGTTCCCGGAGCGCGCTGTCGCGGGCGTCGGCGAGCAGGACGCTCAGCGACCCGGCACCGAACGCGTCCTCGGCGCCGAGCAGGATCGGCAGCACGAACCGGTTGTCGAGGTCGCTCGTGAGCATGCCGATGGTGTTCGTGGACGCGCGGTTCAGGGCACGGGCGAACGGGTTCGGCGTGAACGAGAGTGCAGCGGCGGCGGCGAGGACGGCCTCTCGAGAACGGGCGCTCACGTGCGCCCGACCGTTGAGCGCCTTGGACGCGGTCGCGACGGAGACGCCGGCTGCGCGCGCGACGTCGGCCAGCGTCGTGGTCTCGGCCGTGGCCCCGGTGCGGTGATCGTCGTCGTCCATGTGCCCCTCCGAAACCAGTTTACGAAAGTTCTTGACACTGCGGCAAGGGTCCTCGTACATTGCTCCCGAAACCGGTTTCGGTTCTGCTCGACGAAGAGTTCCTCCTGGGGAGGTGCGCTCGTCGGGACGGACGTTGCCGGACCCGAACGGCGATCACGTCGCATTCAGAGAGGAACCCGTGATCATGCGCACCAAGACTGTTGTCCGCATCGGCGCGCTGGTGGCAGCAGCCAGCGTCGTCGCCGGTCTCACCGGATGTTCTGCCCAGTCCTCCGGCTCCGGTTCGTCCGACGCCGCGAAGGGCACGTACACCTTCTGGGACCCGTACCCCCAGTACGACGCCTCGTCGGACTGGGGCAAGCTCGTCGCCCAGTGCGGCAAGGACGCCGGCGTCACCGTCAAGCGCACCGGCTACGACACGTCCGACCTGACGAACAAGGCGCTGCTCGCCGGCCAGCAGGGCAAGTCGCCCGACGTGCTGCTCGTCGACAACCCGGTCGTCTCGACCCTCGCCCAGGCCGGCATCCTGACCGACACCGCGACGAGCGGGCTCGAGACCGGCGACATCGCGCAGAACATCCTCGGCGCCGGGGTCGTCGACGGCAAGACGTACGGCGTCCCGATCGGCGCGAACACCCTGGCGCTGTACTACAACCCCAAGGTGCTGCAGGCTGCGGGCGTCGACCCCTCGTCCGTCAAGGACTGGGACTCGCTGACCGCGGCACTCGCGAAGGTGAAGGCGGCCGGCAAGAAGGGCATCACCTTCTCCGGCATCAACACCGAGGAGGGCTCGTTCCAGTTCCTCCCGTGGTTCTGGGGCGCCGACGCCGACCTGACCAAGCTCGACTCCGCGAAGGCCGAGGAGGCGCTGAAGCTCTGGAAGGGGTGGATCGACGAGGGGTACGCCCCGAACTCGGTGATCCAGAACACCCAGACGACCAGCTGGCAGGAGTTCCAGTCGGGCGACTTCGCCTTCGGTGAGAACGGCACCTGGCAGAAGGACGCGGCGAAGCAGATGGGCGCCGGCGTCATCACGATCCCGGCGAAGGACGGCGGAGCCGCCCCGGTGCCGACCGGCGGCGAGTTCTTCACGATCCCGGTGCAGCAGGACGACGCCCGCTACGCGACCACGAAGAAGATCGTCGAGTGCCTTTCCTCTGGTGACAACGTCGTGAAGACGGACAACACGCTGAACTACGTCGCAGCGTCGAAGGACCTCCAGCAGCAGCAGCTGTCCGGCAACGCCGACCTGAAGACCTGGGTCGAGGCCGTCGGTGCCGCCCGCGCGCGCACCGGGGACGACCTCGGCGTGAAGTACCCGGTCATCTCCGAGCAGCTCTGGACTGCCGTGCAGAAGGCCGAGTCCGGCTCGGCGTCGCCGTCCGACGCCCTGCAGTCCGCCCAGCAGGCCGTCGACGAGAAGCTGCAGAAGTAGCCGACGGCGGCACCAGCACCACCACCACCCGCACCACCGAACGGAAGCCGACACGACCATGACGACCGACACGACGTCACTGCGACCGTCGGCTGCGCGTCCCCGGGCCGAGGACACCAGCTCCTCGGCCCGGAGCCGCCGCGCACACGCGCAGCGGAGAGCGCAGCTCACGGCCTGGGCGTTCCTCGCCCCGGTGGCCCTGTACCTCGTGCTCTTCTACGCGTACCCGCTCTGGAAGAACATCGAGCTGAGCCTCAAGCACTACACGGTGGCGTCCTTCGTCTCCGGCAACGCCCCCTTCGTCGGCCTGCAGAACTTCGTCGACGTGTTCTCGAGCGCGACCTTCGCCCCGGCGATCTGGCACACGGCCGTCTTCGTGCTCGTGTCGATCGCCGTGCAGTTCGCCCTCGGGCTCGCCCTCGCGGTGTTCTTCCACGAGAACTTCCCCCTGTCGGGCCTGCTCCGCGCACTGTTCCTCGTGCCGTGGCTCCTGCCGCTGCTCGTGTCCGCGAGCACGTGGTCGTGGATGATGAACAGCGACTCGGGCATCGTGAACGCGTTCCTCGAAGCGGTCGGCATCGGACAGATCAACTGGCTGACGAGCCCGGAGTGGTCGCTCTTCGCCGTCCTCGTCGCGAACATCTGGATCGGCATCCCGTTCAACCTCGTGATCATGTACTCCGGCCTGCAGGGCATCCCGGGGGAGCTCTACGAGGCGGCGTCCCTGGACGGGGCGAACGGCTGGCAGCGCTTCTGGCGGATCACCTTCCCGCTGCTCCGTCCGGTCACGGCGATCACCCTGCTGCTCGGCTTCGTCTACACGCTCAAGGTCTTCGACATCATCTGGATCATGACGAAGGGCGGCCCGTCCGGCTCGTCCACCACCCTCGCCATCTGGTCCTACCAACTGGGTTTCGGATCGCTCCTGCCCGACTTCAGCTCCGCCGCGACCGTGGGCAACGTGCTCATCGTCATCGCCCTGGTCGTCGGCCTGATCTACGCGCGCGTGCAGCGCCGACTGGAGGTGTGAGGTGGCCACCACGACCGTCACCCGAGCCGTGACGACCCGGAGCACCCGCGGCCGACAGCGGGCCACGGGCACACCGCCCGCGGCGAAGCGCTGGTGGCGGACCGCCCTCGGCGTCGTCCTCACCGCCGTGATGCTGTTCCCCGTCTACTGGATGGTGAACGTCTCGCTCACCCGCGACCAGGACATGCGCAAGAGCCCGCCGAACCTGATCCCGATCGACGGCACCCTGCACGGGTACAGCACCGTGCTCGGCCAGCAGCTGCCGTTCCTCGGCACGAGCCTGCTCGTCGGCCTCGGCACGGTCGTACTGACGCTCGCCCTGTCGGCCCCGGCCGCCTACTCGCTCGCGAAGCTGGGCCCCCGGGGCGGCGGCGCGATGAGCTTCGTGCTCCTCATCGCGCAGATGATCCCCGCGATCATCATGGCGATGGGCTTCTACACGATCTACGTGCAGCTCGGGATCCTCGACACCGTGTGGGGCCTCATCCTCGCCGACTCGACGATCGCGGTGCCCTTCGGCGTGCTCATCTTCACGGCGTTCATGCGGGGGATCCCGGACGAGCTCCTCAACGCGGCCCGCATCGACGGCGCGAGCACCTGGCGCACCTTCACGTCCGTCGTCATGCCCGTCAGCCGCAACTCGATCGTGACGGTCTCGCTCTTCAGCTTCCTGTGGGCCTGGTCGGACTTCCTGTTCGCCAACACCCTCGACGGCGGCGGGGACGCGAAGCCGATCACCCTCGGCATCTACGCCTACATCGGCAACAACAACCAGGAGTGGAACTCGATCATGGCCACCGCCGTGGTCGCGTCGATCCCCGCCGCGGTGCTCCTCGTCCTCGCCCAGCGCTACGTCGCCGCCGGTGTCACCGCCGGCGCCGTGAAGGACTGACGCACCCGCACCCCACGTCCCAGGAGGACATCGTGACCATCACCCACACCACCGTCCCGGCCGGTCCCGTCGTGCCCTCGACCGGTGCGCTCCGCCCCCTGCCGCTCGGCGACCTGCGCCTGACCGGCGGCTACTGGGCCGACTGGCAGCAGCGGAACGCGGACACCGTGATCCGGCACTGCGAGACCTGGATGGAGCGCATCGGCTGGACCGGGAACTTCGACGCCGCGGCGACCGGAGCGCCGTTCGACCACGCCGGCATCGAGTTCGTCGACTCCGAGGTCTACAAGCTGCTCGAGGCCATGGCCTGGCGGCTCGGCGTGCAGCACGACGACGACCTGGCCGAGCGCTACGACCGGCTGGTCGACCGGGTCGCCGGGGCGCAGGACGCCGACGGGTACCTCCACACGAGCTTCGGTCGCCCCTGGCAGCGGCCCCGGTGGTCCGACCTGGAGTGGGGCCACGAGCTCTACTCGATGGGGCACCTGCTGCAGGCAGCGGTCGCGCGGCTGCGCACCGCCGGTGGCGGACGGCTCGTCGACGTGGCGGTCCGCGTCGCCGACCACCTGGTCGACGTGTTCGGGACGGGCGGACGGGAGGCGGTGTGCGGGCACCCCGAGATCGAGCCGGCCCTCGTGGAACTCGGTCGGGCGACCGGCGACCACCGGTACGTCGACCTGGCGCGGACGTTCGTGGAGCGTCGCGGGCACGGGTTGCTCGCGCCGATCGAGTACGGCCAGGAGTACTTCCAGGACGACGTCCCCGTCCGGGACGCCGAGGTCCTGCGCGGACACGCCGTCCGGGCGCTCTACCTGGCGGCGGGTGCGGTGGACGTCGCGGTCGAGACCGGTGACGCCGAGCTGCTGCGCGCGGTCGAGACCCAGTGGGCGAACACGGTCGCCAAGCGCACCTACCTGACCGGCGCGATGGGCGCCCACCACCAGGACGAGGCGTTCGGTGCCGACTACGAGCTGCCGCCGGACCGCGAGTACGGCGAGACGTGCGCGGCGATCGCGTCGAACATGCTCTCGTGGCGGCTGCTGCTCGAGACGGGGGAGTCGAAGTACGCCGACCTGATCGAGCGCACGCTGTACAACGCGGTGATGGTCGCCCCGCGCGAGGACGGCCGGGCCTTCTTCTACGCGAACACCATGCACCAGCGCGTCGAGGGCACCGTGCCGCCGGAGGACGAGGTGCTCCGGCGCGCCCTGTCGAGCCTGCGTGCCCCGTGGTTCGAGGTGTCGTGCTGCCCGACGAACCTGTCGCGCACGATCGCCAGCGTGCAGTCCGTGTTCGCGACCGTGAGCGACGACGGCCTGCAGCTGCACCAGTACGGCGACTACGAGGTCGACACCGTCGTCGGCGACGGCACCCGGGCGGCGTTCTCGGTGCGCTCCGACTGGCCGCACGCCGGCCGGGTCGAGGTCGTCGCGACCGCTGACTCGGACGGCCCGGTCGCCCTCCGACTGCGGGTACCGTCCTGGTCTTCGGGAGCCACCCTCGACGTGGCTGGCCAGGCGGTACCCGTGGTGGGCGACACCGTCACCGTGACCCGGGTCTTCGCCGCGGGTGACCGCGTCGTCCTCGACGTGCCCGTCCGTGCGCGGATCACCGTGCCGGACGCCCGGATCGACGCGGTGCGCGGCACCGTCGCGGTCGAGCGCGGCCCCCTGGTCTACGCGCTCGAGTCCACCGACCTGGGCTCCGACGTGCGTGACGTCACGGTGCCGACCGGTGTCGAGCCCGTGGACGGCGGTGTCGACGACGTGCGCATCGCGGTCCGGGTGCACCCGACGCCGGAGCCGGACGCGCTGCCGTACCGGAGCGCCGACGGCACGACCGACCACGAGACCGACCGCGCCGCGGACGGTGCGGCCGGCGACGGCCGGACCGTCCGCCTTGTGCCCTACGCGTCCTGGGGCAACCGCGGTCCCTCGACCATGCGGGTCTTCCTGCCCGTCGGGTAGGTGCGCTGCGGACGGGAGGCGAGCCGCGCCTCCCGTCCGCCGCGGACCCGGCCACCCGCCGAGCGGGCCGAGAGGAGGAGCGATGACGCTCGACCACACCGAGCGGCCGACGATCTACGACGTGGCGCTCGTCGCCGGGGTGTCGCACCAGACGGTGTCCCGCGTCCTGAACTGCCCGGAGACGGTGCGACCGGTGAACCGCCACCGCGTCCTCGCGGTCATCGCCTACCTGGGCTACGAGCGGAACGCCGAGGCGGAGCGCCTCGGCCGGCTCCACAAGCACCCCGCCGACAGCGCGGAGTGACCACACCACCGCACCGGGACCACCACCCGGTGCACCACGAGGAGGAAGCAATGACGCATCTTCGAACACCGATCCGGTCCGAGCGCCGCCGTGGCCGTCCACGCCGTGCCGCAGCGGTCCTCTCCGCACTCGCCGTCGCCGGGACGGCCGTGTTCGGCTTCGGGTCGGCGACGCCGGCCTTCGCCGCCGGCAACACGCTGACGGTCGACGTCGGGACCACCGTCCGCCCGGTCACCCACGTCGCCGCCGGCGGCCTGTACGGCGTCGACACGGGCAGCACCCCGCCGCTGAGCCAGCTCTACCCGCTGCACGTCAACACCTTCACCCAGCCGCCGCCCGGCACCCAGCAGCTCGGCAACGGTGCGACGCACCCCTGCTGCGACGGCCTGCAGGTCGCGGACAAGATCACGGCCGCCGGCGGTCAGCAGTACCTCCGGCTCCCCGACGTCTTCAGCACGTTCCCCTACAACTGGGTCAGCTGGCCCGACTGGGAGTCGAAGATCAAGACGATGATCTCGGCCCGGGTGAACGCCACGAGCACCACGAACATCGCCGGGTACGAGATCTGGAACGAGCCGGACGCCAACTGGACGACCAGCACGAAGAACGACCCGAACGCCGGCAGCTACCTCGACATGTGGACCCGCACCTACCGGGACATCCGCGCGATCGACACGCTGACCCCGATCATCGGTCCGGGTGCCAGTGCGTACGACCACTCCTTCATGCAGTCGTTCATGACGAACGCGAAGAACACGAACACGCTGCCCGCCGTCGCGGTGTGGCACGAGCTCGGCGACTTCAGCTACCAGGACGTCCAGGCACACGTGGCGGACTTCCGGTCCATCGAGGACTCCCTCGGGCTGCCGCACATCCCGATCTCGATCAACGAGTACGCGTCGCCCGGCCAGGTCGACCAACCGAGCATCGGCGTGCACTACATGGCCGCGTTCGAGCGGGCCGGCATCCACGACGCCGAGCGGGCCTACTGGTACGAGGCCGGCACGATGGACGGGCTCCTGTACAACAACCTGCCCACGGCGTCCTACTGGGCCTACAAGTGGTACGGCGACCAGTCCGGCAACGTCGTCCGGACCGTCCCGCAGTCGTACCTGGACGGCGTCGCGTCCTACGACGCGAGCCGGAAGCAGGTGAACGTCGTCTTCGGCGGCGACAGCGGCTCGAACACCGTGCAGGTGAACGGGCTCGCGGGGCTCGGCAGCCAGGTGAGCGTGCGGCTCTCGTCGACGAACACCACGGGGCGCACGACGAACCAGGCCGCTCCGAACCTCGTCTCCACGACGACGTACCCCGTGGTGAACGGCTCGATCACCGTCCCGGTCGCGAACATGGACGCGGTCGCGGCGTACCAGCTCCTGATCACGCCGACGTCCGGGACCCCCGCGTACCAGCAGACGTACGAGGCCGAGAACGCGACCGTCGTCAACGCGAGCCGGCTGTCCTCGTCCACCGCGTCGAACGGCGGGTACGTCGGACGCATCGACGGCACCGGTGACGTCCGGACGGACAGCTTCGTGGACTTCCTCGTCGACGTGCCGACCGCCAAGGCGTACACGATGACCGTCAAGTACGCGAACGCCACGGGTGCGACCGCGACGCAGGGGCTCGCCTACAACGGTGGCGGGTTCTCCACGGTGAGCTACCCGCCGACCACGTCCGGCTGGGGGAACCCCACCGGCAGTGTCGACGTCACGGTGCAGCTCAAGGCCGGCTACAACGTGATCCGCCTGGCCAAGGGATCGCCGAACTACGGCGGTGGCACCGGGTACGCGGAACTCGACAGCATCCGCCTGCAGTAGACCCAGACCAGGACGAGCCCGTTCCGTGCGCGGAACGGGCTCGTCCTGCTGCGCCCGGACCGGACGGGCCAGGTCGACCTGCAGCGCGCGTCTCGTGCACGGACGGCGCGTTCCGTCCGTCGGTGACAACGGCGTGCACGACTCGCGCAAACCGGTTGCGCGATTCGAGCAGGAATGTCAGGATGGCCTCCTCGCTCGATCGGCGGAGGATGCACCAGGTCTGATGCGCACCGCTCCCGGCGAGGACCGTTCACCGTAGAACTGCACCAGACCGCTGGTGCCCACCGTCAGAGTCGACCGGAGGACCCCGCATGCACGACCCCGATGGCCGCTTGCGAGCCCGGACCGACGGAGGAGCCGAGGCGCTCCTGCCGACACCGACGGTGCAGTGCCACGCGGCGAACCTCGCCTTCCTGCCCGGGGGAGACCTCGCGTGCGTGTGGTTCGGTGGCACCCAGGAGGGCGTCTCCGACATCTCCGTCCACCTCTCGCGGCTGCCCGCGGGGACGGACCGCTGGCTCGAACCCGTCCAGCTGAGCTCCGACCCTGCGCGTTCCGAGCAGAACCCGATCCTCTTCACGGCGCCGGACGGTGCCGTCTGGCTGCTGTACACCGCGCAGGTCGCCGGGAACCAGGACACCTCCGAGGTGCGGCGCCGGGTCTCCCGCGACGGCGGCGTGACCTGGGGTGAGCCGTCCCCCTTGCTCGGTGCCGACGCACCGGTCGGTGTCTTCGTGCGGCAGACGCCCGTCGTGCTCGAGGGCGGTCGGATCCTGCTGCCGGTGTTCAACTGCCGGACGGTACCCGGCGAGAAGTGGGTCGGCAACGACGACACCGCATCGGTCTGGTACTCCGACGACGGCGGCGAGACCTGGTCCGAGGTCGCCGTGCCCGAGTCGAGCGGCTGCGTGCACATGGACATCGTGCCGCGTGCGGACGGCGTCCTCTGGGCGTGCTTCCGCTCTCGCTGGGCCGACCACGTGTACGAGTCGTGGTCGACGGACGGCGGCATGACCTGGGCGCCCTGTCGTCCGACCGACCTGCCGAACAACAACTCGTCGATCCAGGCGCGCACCCTCGATGCCGACGGCCGGATCGCGATGGTGATGAACCACGCGAGCAAGGCCGACGCGACGAGCCGCAGGGTCTCGCTGTACGACGAGATCGACGACGACGGGATCGCGGCCGACCAGGCCGACGGTGGTCCCCGGGTCGCCGAACCCGCGCTCGACGCCGACGGGCCCAGTGCGTTCTGGGGTGCGCCACGTGCTCCGATGACGCTCGTGGTGTCGACCCCGGACGGGCGGTCCTGGCCGACCGCCTACGACATCGAGAACGGCGACGGGTACTGCCTCTCGAACAACAGCCGCGACGGCCTCAACCGCGAGCTGTCCTACCCCTCGGTGCTCCCCGACCCGGCCGGGGGACTGCACATCGCCTACACGTGGCACCGCAAGGCGATCAAGCACGTGCACCTCGGCGCCGACGTCCTCGCGGGGATCGTGTCGACGTCGTCCACCTCCGCCGGTCCGGACCTCTCTGCGAAGGAGCAGCGAGCATGACCCTCCCCATGGTCTTCGCACTCGCGATCACCGTCTTCATGATCGTGCTGATCATGATCGACCGCCTGCCGTTCGGTCTCCCGCCGTTGATCGCCTGTCTCCTGATGGTCGTGTTCAACGTCGTGCCGATCAACGTCGCGTTCAGCGGCTTCGCGAACGCGACCATCATCATGCTGGCGTCGTTCATGGCGGTGATCGCCGCGTTGCAGAAGACCGACCTCGTCTCGGGCTTCAAACGGATGATCACGAGACTCGGGACGAAGGGCGGGTTCCGGGCCTACGTCCTCATCATCGTGTTCGTCATGCTGGGCTGCAGCATCTTCGGCACGGGCTCCACCGCCTACTACGTCCTGGTGATCGGGCTGCTCTCGACGCTCGCCTACAACAAGAAGCTGCCGCCGTCGAAGGTCCTCATGCCGGCCGGCTTCGCCGCGAACCACCCCATGCTCCCGTTCAACGTGGCGCTGCAGTACGGCATCGTCGTCGCGGTGCTGGAGGCGACCGGCGTGCGGGAGAACATCGACCTCGTCCGGTTCTCGATCGTGAACCTCGTGCTCAGCCTCGGGTTCCTCGTCTGGTGCCTCATCGCGTACCGCCTGCTGCCCGACCACCCGATCACCGACGAGGAGTCCGACCCGCAGCGGGCGGCCGAGGCGCAGGAGCCGGCCACGGTGGGAGCGCGCAGCACCGCTGCCGGAACCGGCCCGGGCACGACCGGCCCCGGCGCGACCGACCCGGCGACACCCGGTCCGCACGCCGCCGAGGCGAACGCCACCGCGATCGCCTCGTCGAGCGCGACCGCCACGGTGACCGCGCCGACGCTGGACCGTCGGAAGCAGCTGGCGACCTACGCCTGCTTCGTCCTCGCGATCGCCGGCATGATCTCGTACAGCTACATCGGCGATGCGGGCTACGCGATCACGGGCCTCTCGGTGGCGCTGCTGCTGATCATGAAGGTCCTCGACTTCACCGAGATCCGCGACGCCATCAGCCAGCCGATCATCATCATGTCCGCCGGCGTGATCGGCATCGCCGAGGCGCTCGGCGCGACCGGCCTCACGAAGCTCGTCGGCGAGTCCGTCGCCGGACTGCTCGGCGGCAACGTCAGTCCGTTCCTGCTGGTGTTCGGGTTCTGCGTCCTGACGAGCGTGCTCGCGACCCTCACGGGATCGACGATCGGCACGGTGTACGTGTTCGCGCCGCTGGCCATCGCGACCTGCGTCAGCCTGGGGCTGAACCCCGCGGCCGCGGCCGTCGCCATCGTCATCTCCGGGTGGAACGGTCACTTCCTGCCGATCGACGGACTCCCCGCCATGGTCATGGGCGTCGGCAGGTACTCGCTCCTGCAGTTCTGGAAGTTCACCATCCCGATGTACTTCATCCGCCTGCTGGCCCTGACCGCCGGCGCCCTCCTGCTCTTCCCGATGTGACGAACCCGACAAGACGAACCCGACGTGACGAACCCGATGTGACGGAGCCACCCGACGTGCAGAACACCTTCCAGCTCGCCCACGTGGGCATCAACAACCCCGACGCAGCAGCAGCGCAGGAACTGTGCGACCTCTTCTGCCTCATGTTCAACCTCGACCCCCGCCAGGGGAAGAAGTCCGAGTTCGCCGGCACGTTCTTCGAGTGCGTCCGGTCGCAGTACCTCGGGACGCACGGCCACATCGGTATGTCGACCGACGACCTGGAGGCAGCGGTCGAGGAACTCACCGCGAAGGGCTTCGGCTTCGACCAGGAGACCGCCGCACACTTCGAGGACGGACGGCTGCAGAACATCTACCTGGCGGGGGAGTTCGGCGGCTTCGCGGTCCACGTGATGCAGCAACCCCGTCCCTGACCCACCACCAGACCGCCTGGCCCCCCCAGCCGACAAGGAGCACCTGCAGTGACAACCACGATCAGCGGCAGCATCCACGCGCTCGTCACCCCGTTCCACGACGACGAGTCGCTCGACCTCGACCAGATGCGGCTCCACACCGACCGCGCCGTCCGGGCGGGCGCCGACGGCGTCTTCTGCCTCGGCACCAACGGCGAGTTCTTCCAGCAGACCGAGGACGAACGGCTCGCCGTGCTCGAGGCGGTCGTCGACGCCACCGCGGGCCGGGTCCCGGTGTACGGCGGCGCCGGTGCCGTCGGGACGAAGGAGACCGTCCGCATCGCCCGACGCATGCAGGCGGCGGGCGCCGACGTGCTCTCCGTCATCACCCCGTACTTCGCCGCGGCGTCCCAGGACGAGCTGTACCGGCACTTCGCGGTCGTCGCCGAGGCCGTCGACGTCCCCGTGCTCGTCTACAACATCCCCGCGCGGACCGGGAACACCATCAGCCCGGCGACCGTCGCCCGCCTGGCGGAGATCGACAACATCGCGGGCGTGAAGGACTCGTCGGGCAACTTCGACGCGATCCTGCAGCTGATCGAGCTGACCGATCCCGAGCACTTCGCGGTGCTCGCGGGCACCGACTCGCTGGTCCTGCCGACGCTGCAGGCCGGCGGCGCGGGTGGCATCACCGCCGTCGCGAACGTCTACCCGCGGACCATGGTCGAGATCACCCGGAAGTGGGCGGCGGGCGACCTCGAGGGGGCCCGAGCGGCGCAGGCGTCCATCCGCCCGCTGCGCAACCTGTTCGCGCTCGGCAACCCGAACACGATCGTCAAGGCGGCCACCAACGCCGCCGGCGAGCCCGTGGGGCCGTGCCGCGCGCCGTTCAACCTGCTGAGCGAGGCGGCGCTCGAGAAGATCGCGGACACGGTGCGCGCCGACCAGGCGGCGGGACTGGGCTGAGCGGTTCACAACCGACCCCGGGACGGACTGGAGGCGCGGTGCCAGCCGGCACCGCGCCTCCAGTCCGTCAAGCGGTCGCGCCGTCAGCGGTTGTAGGCCGGCATCGGTCCGCGGAGCGCAGCGGCCACGTCGTCGACGGCCTGCTGCACGTCGTCCGGCAGCGCACCCGCGGCCAGCGCGGCGAGGTTCGCCTCGATGTTCGCGAGCCGCGACCCACCGATCAGGACGGCGTCCACGACGGGGCGGCCGATCGTCCACCGCAGCGCGAGCTCGGCCATCGGGAGCCCCGCGCCCTCCGCGATCGAGCGGAGCCGCTCCACGGCGGCGAAGACCTCGTCGTTCCAGTACCGGTCGCGGTACATGCCCGCCAGCGGCGAGGACCCGAAGCGTCCCTCCGCCGGGTGCTCGTCCGGTCGGTGCCTGCCGGTCAGGAGCCCGCCGCCGAGCGGGTTGTAGACGACCGTCGCGAGTCCGGTGCTCCTGGCGTACTCGGCGTACTCGTCGTCGATCCGGGTCGCGATGACGCTGTACACCTGCTGCCCGAGGACGGGGGCGTCGAGTCCGAGTCCCGCGGCCGTGTGCCGCAGCTCCGCGACCTGCCAGGCCGCGAAGTTCGAGACGCCCCACGTGCGCACCGCGCCCGCGTCGACGAGCGCCCGGACGGCGGTCAGCGTGTCCTCGGCCGGCGTCGATCGGTCGGGCTGGTGCAGGTAGAGGACGTCGACGTGGTCCGTCCGGAGCCGCCGGAGGCTCGCGTGCACGCACCGCTCGACCGCCGCGGCGGACAGGGGCGCGGCGCCCTCGGCGTCCGGGTTCGGGATGCCGACCTTCGTGGCGAGCACGACGTCGTCGCGGCGTTCGCCGAGCACGGCGCCGAGGATCTCCTCGCTGCGGCCGCCGACGTACCCGTTGGCGGTGTCGATGCCGGTCCCGCCCGCCTCCAGGAACACGTCGACCATCCGGGCCGCCGTCGTCTCGTCGACGCTGTCGCCGAAGGTCATGGTGCCGAGGACGGCGGGGGCGAGCCTGCGGCCTCGGATGTCGGTGTCACGCACTGGGTTCCTCTCGTTCGGACGCCGTCGGAGCGACTCGTCGTCGAGTCGCCGGGCGACAGCCGTGCGCACCACTATTGCGTGTTTCACGCAGGTCGTCTAGCGTGTTTCGTGCACCCCGCCGATCCGTCGACGGGACCGTCCACCGAGCCCGAGGAGGGGTCCGATGTCGAACCGCCTCGCCGCGATCGCCGACGACCTGTCCGGAGCCGCCGAGGTCGCCGCGGTCCTCGGCACCGGGTCGGTCACCGTCGCCCTCACGCTCTCCGCCGCGCTCGAGCACGTCGCTCGGTCCCGGTCCGACGTCGTCCTGGACTGCGACACGCGGTCGCTCGACCCGGCCGCGCGGCGCGCGGCCGTCACGCAGGCGGCGCAGCGGATGCGCGTAGCCGGAGCGCCGGTGCGGCTGGTGAAGACCGACTCGCTGCTGCGCGGCGGCGTTGGGGACGTCGTCGACGGGCTCCTCGACGCCGGCGCACGCGTCGTGGTCGCCACGGCGCTCCCGGCACTCGGGCGGACGGTGGTCGACGGCGCACTCCACGTGCACGGCAGGCCGGTGGCGGAAGCGGGACTGCACGGCCTGGAGGCACGGGTCGTCCCCGGTCCGCTGGCCGCGGTCGGGCAGCGCGCCCGGTCCGTCCCCCTCGCGGTCGTGCGCGCCGGCAGCGACGCCGTCCTCGACGCGATCGGGCGGGCGCTCGACGCCGGCGAGGTCCCCGTGCTCGATGCCGTCTCCGACGACGATCTGGACCGGGTCGCAGCGGCGCTCGACGGCGTCGACTGCACGGTCCTCGGCTCCGGCGGCATCGCCGCGGCGACCGGGCGGCTCCGCGGAGCGGCACCCTCCGACCCGGTCGTCCCCGACGACCACGAGCGGTCGGCGCGCGTCGGTGACGTCCACGGCGTGCTGCTCGTCGTCGGGACGGCCAGCAGCGAGGCGACCCGGCAGCTCGAGGTCCTCGCGGCCAGCGGCGTCCCGGTCGTGCCCCTGCCCCGCGACGTCCTGCTCCGTGCCGTCGACCGCCGCGAGGTCGACGACGTCGACCACCCGGCGCTCCACGCCGTGCGGACGGCACTGCGCAGCGGGAGCGCGGCGATCTGCGTCGAGGACCGGCACGAACCGGTCCCGCACCTCGCCCGACGGCTCGCCGACGGCCTCGGCATCGTGGCCGCCGCCGTCAGCGGGCAGGCCGCGCTCGTGCTCACCGGCGGGGAGACGGCCCGGTCCGTGCTCACCCGCCTCGACATCACGAGCCTCGTGCCGGAGGGCGCCGTCGAACCGGGCTGCGTCGTGTCCCGCGCGGACGACGGCCGTCGTGTCGTCACGCGTCCCGGCAGCTTCGGGACCGTCACCAACCTGCTCGACGCCGCCACGGTCCTCCAGGCCGGCTCGACCGATCACACCCCGCAGCCGGAGGCCGCCTCGACGCGGCCCCGGGCAGACCGAACCGAAAGGCAGCACCTGTGATGAACGCCACTCCGATCGTCGCCGTCACGATGGGCGACGGGGCCGGTGTCGGCCCAGAGATCGTCGTCGAGGCCGTCGTGTCACCGGACGTCCTGGCCGTCTGCCGACCCGTCGTCGTCGGCGACCTCGCCCGCCTCCGCCAGGCCGCCGCGATCCGGGGCGTCGACGCCACGTTCAACGTCGTCGCGGACGTCGCCGACGCGACGTTCCAGGACGGCGTCGTCGACGTGGTCGACCTCGGTCTCCTCCCCGAGGACCTGCCGTGGGGGCGGCTCTCGCCGGTCGCCGGTGACGCGGCCTTCCAGTACATCCGCGTCGCGTGCGAGGCGGCGATGGCCGGGAAGGTCCAGGCGATCTGCACGGCGCCGCTCAACAAGGAGGCCCTGCACGCAGGCGGGCACGTCTTCCCCGGGCACACCGAGATGCTCGCGGAGCTGATGGGCGTCGACGAGGTCTCGATGATGCTCTCGACCGCGAAGCTCAAGGTCGTCCACGTGACCACCCACGTCGGACTCATCGACGCCGTCGCGCGGATCGAACCGGGACTCGTCGAGCGGACGATCCGGCGCGGCAACGAGGCCCTCGTGCGCGCGGGCAACCCGCACCCGAAGATCGGCGTGGCGGCGATCAACCCCCACGCCGGTGAGAACGGCCTGTTCGGCTACGGCGAGGAGGCCGAGAAGATCGCTCCGGGCGTCGAGGCCGCGCGTGCCGACGGGATCGACGCCGTCGGGCCGCTGCCCGCCGACACCCTCTTCTTCCTCGCGGGCCGCGGGGACTACGACCTCGTCGTCGCGATGTACCACGACCAGGGCCACGGCCCCGTGAAGGTGCTCGGGATCGAGGCCGGCGTCAACATCACGGTGGGCCTCCCGGTCATCCGCACGTCGGTCGACCACGGGACGGCGTTCGACATCGCGGGCACCGGCAAGGCCGATGTCGCTAGCATGATCGAGGCGCTCCGCCAGGCGGCCGAACTCGCCCCGACGTCGGGTGCGATGAGCCAGTCGCAGGGCGCCTGACCCGTTTCCAGTCCCTGCCGTCCGGAGGTGCCCGGTGTCGATCTCGGCCAGAGCGCGGCGTGAAGCCATCGTCACGCTCGCGACCACGGTCGGACTCGCGAGCGTCGACGAGCTCTCCGAGCGGTTCGGGGTCACCGCCTCCACCATCCGGCGCGACCTCGCGAGCCTGCAGGAGCAGCGGAAGCTGACCCGGACGTTCGGCGGCGCGATGGCGGTGGCCGCGCACCCCGAGGCGTCGTTGCGACAGCGGCTCGGCGAGCACTTCGACGCCAAGCGCGACATCGCCCGACGGGCCGCTGCGACCGTGGCCCCCGGGGCGTCGCTCTTCCTCGACAACGGCTCGACCGTCGCCGCGTTCGCCCGTGCGCTGCCGGTCGACACGGACCTCACCGTCACGACCACGAGCGTCGGCGTCATCACCGACATGGCCGACCGCGACGACGTCCGACTCGTCACGCTCGGCGGCGAGTACCGAGCGTTGAGCAACGGCTTCGTCGGCGGCCTGACGGAGGCGGCGCTCGAGTACCTGACCTTCGACGCGGCCTACCTCGGTGCCGACGCGGTGTCGCCGGAGCGCGGGATCTGCGAGGCGGACCTCGGTCAGATCCGCCTGAAGGAGCTCATCGCCCGGCGTGCGGACGCGGTGTACGTCCTCGCCGACTCGTCGAAGCTCGCGCAGTCGGAGTTCCACGCGTGGACGCGCCTCGGCGGCGGGTGGACGCTGGTGACGGACGACGGCGTGGCGCCGGAACTCGTCGAGCGCTTCACGGCAGCGGGCATCACCGTCACCACGGCCTGATCCACCGTCGCTCAGCGCCACGCGCTCCGCCGCGCCTTCCCGGTGTCGTCCCGGAGCGGCTCGTGCACGATCGTCCAGCTCCGGGGACGCGTCTCCGGGTCGAGCGCCGTCGCCGCCCACGCGTCGAACTCCGCCGCGGTGACGTCGGCGTCCCCGACGTCGACGACCGCGTGCACCCGCTGCCCGAGGTCCGGGTCCGGCTGGCCGACCACCAGGCAGCTGCGAACCGCGGGGTGGCGTTCGAGTGCGGACTCGACGGCGGCGGGCCACACGTTCACGCCGCCGCTCACGATCAGGTCGTCCTGCCGGTCCGCGATGTACAGGTAGCCGTCGTCGTCGAGCCACCCGCTGTCACCGAGGCTGTGCCAGGCATCCGCAGGGGGCGCGTCGACTCCGAGGTAGCGGTAGGTCGCCGGCCCGGGCCGTGTCATCTCGATGCGACCGACTTCGCCGACCGGGGCTTCGCTCCCGTCCGCTCGGAGGATCCGGACGACGGTCCCGCCGGTGGGCCGGCCGACGCTGCCCTCGTGTCGGAGCCACTCGTCGCCGCGGATCGTGGTCAGCCCGTTCGACTCGGTGCCGGAGTAGACCTCGACGACCCGCTCGGGTCCGAGCCATCGGATCCACTCCCGCTTGACGTGCGGCGGGCAGACCGCGCCGATGTGCAGGACCGAGTCCAGTGCCGTCGTGTCCGTCGCGTCGAGGCGCGAGGGACCGAGGGCGGCGATCCGGGACATCATCGTCGGCACGACCATGCCCCAGGTCACGTGTGCGCGAGCGACGAAGTCGAGCCAGGTGCCGGCGTCGAAGCGCGGCACGAGGACGAGGGAGTGTCCGGTCATCAGACCGCGCATGGCGTAGACGAACGGCGCGGCGTGGTGCAGGGGACCGGCGACGAGCTGGCGGGCGTGCCGGGGGACGAAGGCGGCGACGCGTCCGTCCGGGTCGACGTGCGCCGAGGCCGCTGCGACGACGACCTTGGGGGTGCCCGTGCTGCCGCTCGAGGTCGGTGCCTTCCAGGACGCGGCGGCCAGGTCCTCCGCCAGTGGCTCGGCGTCGGCGGGGGACGGCGTGGTGCCGGCGGACGTGAGCGGCATCCACGGGGGCCCGTCGACGGGGTCGTCGGCGACGACGAGGGCGGGACGGACGAGTCCGAGCACCGCGCGGAGGTCCGCTCCCGGCAGGCGCGGGGAGAGCGGTTGCGGGGTCGCGCCGGCCTTCCACGCGGCGACCGTGGCGACCACGGTGTCGACCGTGTTCGCGCCGGTGATCGTCACGATGTCGTCGGTGCGGACCCCGGCGTCCCGGAATCGCCGAGCAAGGGCGTTCGCGCGGGCCTCGACCTCCCCGCGGGGGACGTCGTCGACCGCCGGTGCGTCCGGATCGCGCTGCGCGAGTTCCGTGAAGGCGCGTGAGATCGAGGTGCGCACGGCGTCAGGCCGGCAGGGGAGCGCTGCGGGTCCGACCGATCGCGACGCCGCCCGAGGCCGCCAGGAGCCGCTCGTACAGTGCGACGTGGGACGCGGCTGCGGTCGTCCAGGAGTACCGCGCGGCCAGGGCCCGGCCCGGCCCGGGGTCGAGCGGGTCGGAGAGCGACACCTGCAGGGCGTCGGCGATCCCCTCGACGTCGGCCGCGAACCGGACGGTGTCGCCGAGCACCTCGCGCAGCACCGGGAGGTCCCGGGCGACGACGGGCACCCCGGCTGCGAGGGCCTCCATCGCCGCGAGGCCGAAGCCCTCCTTCGTGGAGACGAACGAGAACGCCGCTGCCCCGGCGACGAGCGCGGGGAGGTCCGGGTCGGGCACGACGCCGAGCTCGGTCACCGGGATGCCCCGTCGGCTGACCAACTCGTCCACCGCCGCGCGGTAGGGACGGTAGTCGAAGAGCGTCTCGCCCCCGGCCAGCACGAGTCGGACGTCGGACCCCACGTGCTCGCGCAGCCGGTCGTACGCGGCGACCAGGTCGATGGTGCCCTTGCGGGGCTCGATGCCGCCGACGGCGAGGACGTACCGGCCGAGCCGGTCGGTCCACCTCGCCCGCGCGGCGACGGCCTCCGGCGACGGTCCGGCCGCCGCCGTGAACCGCACGGCGTCGACGCCGTTCGGGATGACCGTCGCGGTGCGGCCGTGGGCGTCCTGGACCTCGGCGGCGACGGACGCCGACACGCAGACGAGAGCCGCGGGCTCCCGGACGGCGCGGTCGTGGCAGGCCACGAGCTGCGCGGTGGTGAAGGTGTCGAGGTGGTGCACGGTCCGTACCGCGCCGTCGCAGGCGTTCGCGGAGATGCAGTCCTGCGCGTGCACGACGTCGAGGCCCTCGAGCCCGAGGCCGTCGCGCAGGGCGGCGATGGAACGGACGATGCGCTCGCCGACGGTCTCGCCGTCCGGTCCGTCGGGGAACGTCACGACCTGCAGTCGCACGCGCGGGTCGACGTCGCGGAAGAACACGTGGTCACCGCCCCGGCCGAGCGTGCCGACCGTGACGTCGTGACCCAGCTCGACGAGCGCCTCCGCGAGTGCGAGGGTGTGCACGACACCGCCGCGCGGCCGGGTGGAGTAGGTGAGCAGGGCGATCCGCACGCTCAAACCGCCGCGCTGCCGAAGCCCGTGACGCCGCCGGTCACCACCGTGGTCTCCTCACCGTCCGGCCAGCGGAGGCGGACCCCCGGCTCGCTCGTGACCTCCCCGCACTCGCGGGTGGTCGCCGCGGGGGAGGCCATCCGGCTCGCCCCGGCATCGTCCGCGGTGAGCATCGCGAATCCGGGGAAGCAGCCGAGCCAGTCCGCCGTCGCCGCGAGCCGCGGGATCGGGACGTCGGCGACGTCGAGGACGGCGCCGCCACCGGACGCCTCGGCGAGCATCCCGGCGGTGCCGACGATCCCGGCCATGCTGACGTCCTTCGCGGCCGCGGGTCGCGCGCGGCCGACGGTCGCGGCGAGGTCGCGCAGGGCGGCACGGTCCCGCCCCTCGGTGCTGTTCCACTGGGCGCCGGTGTGCCCGGTCCGCCACCCGCCGGACAGGTCCGCCGTCAGCGAGATCCGCTGGCCCGGCCGCGCGCCGCCGCCGGGCACCGGGTGCTCGGTCCGGCCGAGCGCCGTGACCGACAGCGCGGCGGGGACGCCGACCTGCGTGTGGCCGCCGATGATCGGGACGCCCCAGGCGTCGGAGGCGCGGCGCAGCCCCGACACGACCCGCGCGACGAACGAGGTGTCGCGTCCGGCGACGGCGTCGAGGAGCGCCGTGGGTGCAGCACCCATCGCGGTCAGGTCGTTGACGTTGACGAGGACGCCGCACCACCCGGCCCACTCGGGGTCCCGCTCGACCATCGACGGCAGGATCGCGTCGCACGCGGCGATCACGTCGGTGCCCGCGAGCGGTGCGCCGTCGTCGCCGACCCAGCCCGCGCCTCCCGGCCGGTCACCGGCGAACAGCGCCGCCAGGTGCGCCTTCGTCGCGTCGACGAGGCGCTGGTAGCGGTCGACGGGCCAGCGCATGCGCAGGTGCGGGACGCCGCCGAGCACCTCGCGGCCCGTGGGCTGCCAGCCGATGCGGGTGAAGAGCGCCGCTGCGCGCTCCTGCACGAGGGCGTCGAACCGCAGCGCACCGCGCTGCTCGACCAGTGCGCACGCAGCGCGGACGAGCGCCGAGCCGACCCCGGCCGCGTTCCGCGCCGCGGGACCGACGACGAGCCGACTGCCGGTCCACCAGCCGATCTCACGGACCGTGGCCGGGGCGACGCGGACGCCGCCGAGCACCGCGCCGCTGCCGTCCGTCGCGCGGGCGACGAGGACGACCGTGCGGTGGTCCTGGTCGAGGTGGTCCACGTCCGTCCGGTCGAACAGGCCCTGGTCGTCGACGAACGCGTCGTGCCGGAGCCGCCGGTACGCGGCGACCTCGACGGCGTCGGCGATCCCGACGACGAAGGGTGCGGGTGCGACCGACGCGGTGGGCGCCGGACCCATGAGCGCGGGGACCTCCATCGACGGCACGTCAGGCCCCCGTCGTGCTGAGGACGGAGCACGCGCCGCAGGCGGCGCAGCCGGCGGCCTGGTCGGCGCCGTGCATGCCAGCGGCGAGCAGCAGCGCGGAGACCCGGCGGGTGACGTCGTGCATCACGTCGCGGGACGGCGTGGTCGCCCCGTCGACGTCGACGGCGAGCGTGCCGCGGATCGGACGGAACGGGACGACGAACGGGTAGACGCCCATCTCGACGAGCTCGCCGGCCGACGCGACGAGCTCGTCCGGGTCCTCGCCCATGCCGACGATCAGGTAGGTCGAGACCTGGTTCCACCCGAAGACCCGGACGGCTTCGCGCCATGCGGCCCGGTACTCGTCGAGCGGCACGCGCGCCTTGCCGGGCGTCCAGCGGCGTCGCACGTCGTCGTCCATCGACTCGACGTGGATGCCGATGCTGCGGGCACCCGCCTCGTACAGGTCCGTGATGGTGCGGAGGTCGGCCGGGGGCTCGCACTGGACCTGGATGCCGAGCTCCGGGACGCGCTCCTTGATCGCGCGGACGCAGCGGGCGAGGTGCGTCGCGCCCCGGTCGCGCCCCTTCGAGGTGCCGGTCGTCATCACCATCTGCTCGACGCCGTCGAGCCGGACCGCTGCCTCGGCGACCTCCGCGAGCATCGCCGGAGTCTTCACCGCGATGGTGTTCCCGGCACGGAGGCTCTCCTCGATGGAGCAGAACCGACAGCGCTCGGCCTCGTCGTACCGCATGCAGGTCTGCACGACGGTGGTGGCGAGGACCTTGGCGCCGTGCAGCCGGGCGACCTGCTCGTAGCGCACGCCGTCCGCGGTCACGAGGTCGTAGAAGCGGGGGCGGGCGACGGGGTCGACGCTCAGCCCGAGGTCGGCACCGTCGAGCATGAGCTTCCCGCCCGACACGGTGTACGGGCTCGTGGCGTTCACCGGCAGTGCCGCCTGCAGTCCCTCGAACAGCACGTGGCCGTCGTCCGACGGACCGGCTCCGCCCTCGCGGTGCACCGGTGCGGCGACTCGCACACCGAGGAGGGACACCGCCACCCGGTGCCCGACGCGGTCGGTGCCGTTGTTGGTGATCGTCACGGCGTCACACCATGTAGGTGCTGTTGATGATCGCGCCCTTGCGGGGCGTAGTGGATGACGGCGTCCTGCACGTCGAGCGGGTGGCAGGGGGTGACACCGGCGATGAGGTCCTCCTCGCGGTTGCCGTGCAGGGCGAGGCCGAAGCGGCAGCAGAAGACCGTCCCGCCCTCGGCGATGAAGGTCTCGAGGGCGTTGTTGATGTTGTTCTCGCCCGGGAACCCGTCGGCGCCGGTCGTCGGGAACCCGCGGTTCGCGATGCAGTTCATGGCACCGGGTCCGTAGAAGTACAGGACGCTGGTGAAGCCCTTCCGGAGCGCCCGCGTCGCCTGGAGCACCGCGACGAACGACACCGAGGATTCGTGCGCGATGCCGTGCACGAGCTGGAAGTAGTACTGGTCCTTCGTCGCCTCGTAGTCGGGGAAGACCTTGGTGGAGCCGTAGATGTTGCTGCCCTTCGGCAGTGACGGGTGCGCGATCTCGTTGCGCGACTTCTCGGCGTTCTCCGCGACGATCGCGTCGTAGTCCGGGGTGTCGGTGGCTGCATCGGTCATCGAGTGCTCCTTGCTCTGCGTCGGGAGGCGGCGAGGAGACTGCTCCGCGCCGGTGGTCCCAGTGTTCGGGCGCGCGGTTTCGGAGTGGTTTCACCTGGAACAACGCTGCGTTTCGTCCGTGACGATTGCGTTTCCGGGGCGGACGGTCAGCCCAGGCGGTAGGCCGACGGGGAGCGCTGACGGACGTGGTCGAGCGATCGTCGGGCGCGGGCGATCGTCGCGGCGACGTCGAACTCCGCGACCGCCATGCCGCCCTTCGCCCACGTCTTGGCGACGATCTCGCCGCCGGGGTCGACGATCTTCGCCTGCCCCAGGAACCGGAGGTCGCCGAGCACCCCGGTCTGGTTCGAGGACACCAGGACGACCTGGTTCTCCGCCGCACGGGCGCAGTCGTACAGGTCGAACAGGTGCGCCTGCCGGTCGGAACGGATCCGGTCGGAGCGGTCGGTGACGCTGGCCGGCCAGGCGCTCAGGCAGGCCAGGACCTCGGCGCCGTCGAGGGCCAGCGTGCGGGCCGCCTCCGGGAAGGTCTTGTCGAAGTCGATGAGCATGCCGACGCGACCGACGGGGGTGTCGAAGGCGCGGAACTCGTCGCCCGGCCGGTAGGCCTCGGACTCGCCGAGCGGCAGGTGCACCTTCCGGTGCGTGCCGAGCACCCCGTCGCCGGTGAGGCAGACCGCGGTGTTGTACCGCACGGGCTCGCCCCCGACGTCGCCGCGTTCGGAGATGCCGAAGCAGATCGTCATGTCTCCGGCCATCTCCTGGACGGCACGGACCTCGGCGCCGTCGAGGTCGATTGCGCCGGGGATCCCGTCCTCGGTCGCGGCCGGGCGGTGGAGGTCGAGCAGGTAGCCGCCGATGGTCGCGTCGGGCAGGACGAGCAGGTCCACGCCGCGCTCCCGGGCCTGTTCGACGATGCCGGGCAGCTTGGTGAGCGTGCGCTGCACGTCGCGGCCGAAGTGCGCGGCCACCGCTGCCATCCTCACGGTCGTCACACGGTCAGCGTAGGGCGAGGTGTCCGTTCCGGCGCCGGCGACCGCCGATCAGCGCGTCGGCGCGGGCACCGCGGGGCGCACCGTCGCGGTGACGACCCCGGCGACGTGCTCCGCGTCGCGTGCGACCGCGTGGAAGCGGCCCGATCCCCAGGTGTGCATCCACGGCAGGCCGATGAACTGGAATCCAGGGACCTCGGTGACGCCGCGGTCGTGCACCGGCATCGACTCGGCGTCGAGGACGCCCAGGTCCCCGAGCCACGACCAGTCGGCCCGGAACCCGATCGCCCACACGACCGTGCCGATCGCGTCCAGCGGCAGGGCCGGCGGAGCACCGGGTGCGGTGTCGTCCGGCCGCCACACCGGCACGTACCGGGGCTCCTGCGGCACGTCGAGCCCGACACGGTCGATGTACCGGTCGATGTCGTCCTTGATCGACTCGGCCACGGAGTCGGCGTGGTCGAGGTCCGCGGCGAGGCCGCCGCCGAACGTCACGCCGCCGTCCGCGATGCCGGTCGCGCGTCCGTGCAGGTGCATCCCCTGGAGGGCGAAGGCGCGGAGGTCGACGTCGCGGCCACCACCACGGCCGGTGACGTAGTGGTTCGTCGACTCCCGCTTGGCGAGCCCCCGCGTGGCGACCGGGACGTCGTACACGCCCATCTCCGCGAGCCAGGTCATGCAGTCGCGTCCGCGGTAGGAGCGAGCGACACGGGGGGCGCGACCGAGCGCCAGGTGGACCTCGCGGCCCTCGAGCAGCAGGTCCTCGGCGATCTGCGTGCCGGACTGCCCCGTCCCCACCACGAGCACCGCCCCGTCGGGCAGCGACCGGGCGTTGCGGTACTCGTGCGAGTGCACCTGGTGCACCCGCGCGGGCAGCTCGTCCGCCCACGTCGGGACGACGGGCCGGTGGTAGCCGCCGGTGGCGGAGGTCACCGTGTCGGCCGTGACGGTCCCCGCGGAGGTCCGCACCGTGAACCCGCCGCCGGCCCGCCGCTCGACCCGCTCGACCGCGATGCCCTCGGCCACGGGGGCGTCGAAGGTGTCGGCGTACCGACGGACCCAGGCGTACGTCTCGTCGCGCGTCATGAAGCCGTCGGGGTCGGAGCCGTCGTACGGGTACCCCGGCAGGCGGCAGTGCCAGTTGGGTGTGACCAGGGTGAACGCGTCCCAGCGGCCGTCACGCCACTCGTGCGCCACGGTGTCGCGCTCGATCACGACGTGGTGGACCCCGGAGGCCACGAGCCCGTGGCTCACCGCGAGGCCGGCCTGTCCGCCCCCGACGACGACGGCCTCGAAGTGGTCGCCGTCGCGGAGCGTGACGGCGATCACGCGGGCGCTCCGTCGAGCGGCGGTTCCATCCGGAGCACCACGACCTCGCCGTCGTCCACGCCCCGCGCGGCGTCGGCGATCTCCTGCCGGGTGTGGGCGGCGGACGTGCAGGCGAACCCGAACCGGGCACGGACCCGCTCGCTCGCGATGTCGAGCGCCCGGTCCGCGCGGTCGACGAACTCCGCCACCGGGTAGGTGCCGCCGACCTCGAGGTGGTCGTGGACGACGAGACTGGGGGAGTAGTAGGAGGCCTCCGAGCCGTCCGGCCACCGGACGGCGAAGTGCATCTCAGGCACGGGCGAGCTCCCGCCACCCGTTGACCGAGGCCGACTCCGACTCGGCGACCGGGCCGTAGAGGTCGGGGCGGCGATCGCGCAGGTGGAACATGCCGCCGCGCATCGCCCGGAAGGTCCCCTCGACGTCGATCTCCGCGACCGCGAGTCCGGCGTCGAGGAGGGTGTTCGCGAGCACGTTCCCGCCGGGGTCCACCACCTTCGCGTTCCCGACGTAGCGGAGGGATCCGAAGGTGCCCGACTGGTTCGACGCCATCCAGAACACCTGGTTGTCGAGCGCCCGTGCGACGTCGAAGGTGTTGTGCCGGTACGTCCACCGGTCGTCCTGCAGGTCCTCTGCGGTGGCGGTGCGTGCCGCGGGCCAGGCGGAGAGGCTGACGATGACCTCCGCGCCGTCCAGGGCGAGCATCCGAGCGGCCTCCGGGAAGGCCTTGTCGTAGCAGATCTGCAGACCGACCCGGGCGAGCGGGGTGTCGAACGCGGCGTAGGAGTCGCCGGCCGCGTACGACATGTGCTCCCCGAGCGGCTGGTGCACCTTCCGGTAGGAGCCGTAGACCCGGCCGCCGTCGAGGCATGCTGCCGCGTTGTAGCGCGTCACGCCGTCGTCGTCGAGCTCGCAGAAGCCGATGGCGACGAGGGTGTCGCCGGCGAGCTCCTGGATGCGCCGGATCTCCGGCCCGTCCAGACGGATCGCCGGGGGCAGCGAACGCTTCGTCGTCGCGACGGTGTCCCCGTGGTTGCCGAGCGACGACAGGTACCCGCCGATGGCCGCCTCGGGGAAGGCGACGAACTGCACGCCCTGCGCCCGGGCGTCCTGCAGCGTCTGCTCGATGAGTGCGAAGTTCTGGTCGAGGTCCCGGGTGAAGTTCGCCGAGACCGACGCGACCGTGATGGGTGGCATGGTGCTCCTGCAGGTCGGTCGACGACACCCGGACCACGCGGAGGTCGGCGGTCTCGTCTGGTCGGACGCGTCCGACGACTGTCGGGCGGTGCGGGGAGAAGCGTTGCAACCAGTCTGCGGAGCGGGTGTTTCCGGATGGTTTCGAGCGGAATGAGAGTCTGTTACCGGGAACCGCGCTGATCGTCACCGGGTCCGCGTGCAACGGATCGCGCGTCCCCGTCCGCGTGTCTACCGTCGAGGCCACGCCGGCGCGCGCCGGCCGCACACCGAAGTGCTCCCCGGACCGCGGCGGTCCCGGAGCAGCTGTCTCGAGAGGGATACCGACGATGACGATGACGGAACCACCACGACCCACCCACCGCCCGCTCCCGACCCGCGTCGTCACGGCGTCGGCCGGTGGCTCGGACCCCGATCGGATCCTCGTGTTCGGCGATGCGGTCCTCGCGCCGGGGGAAGCGCTCCACGACGCCGCCCGCCTGGTGGCGGACGCGGTGGCCGCACGGTCCGGTCGGGGTGCCGACGTCACCGCGGTGCCCTGGTCGAGCTGGTCCGAGCAGACGCTGCTCTCGGCCGTGAGCGGGCTGCAGGTCGCCAACCACGACGTGGTGGTGGTCTGCCTCTCCGGCAGCGTCGTCCACAGTCGCACGACCACCACGGCCGTCGTCGGAGCCGCCGAGGAGGCCCTCGTCCTGGTCGACCAGCTCCGGCCACGGCTGGCGCCGAACGCCGAGGTCGTGGTCGCCCTGGCCCTCACGGAGGACCAGGGTGCCCTCTCGGCGGCGCTGCAGCGGGCCCGGCCGGACCTGGTCGTCCTCGACCTCGACCCCGACGCGCTCACGTCGGTCCCGCCGCTGTTCCTGGAGGTGACGCACCTGCTCCTCGAGCAGCAGCGTGCCCGAGCCGGGAGCCCCCAGTGGCGCCGTTCGACGCCGCAGCCGTTCGAGCACCGCTACGAGGCGATCCGCCGCCTGGGGATCGTGGATGCCCCGGCTGATGCTGCACTGGACCGGATGGTGCAGCGGATGACCGAGCTCTTCCACACGAGGGGCGCCGCGATCACGTTCCTGCCGGAGGGGCGCCAGTGGTCCGCTGCGAGCCTGTGGATCCCGCGGGGGAACGGCGCCCTGCAGGACTCCTTCTGCCGGTCGACGGTGTTGGGGTCCGGGCCGATGGTCATCGGGGACGCCTGGGACCCGGACCGTCCGCAGGTGGCACGTCGGGGGCGGATCCGCTTCTACGCCGGCCATCCGCTCGAGGACATGGACGGGACCCGGGTCGGCGCGGTCTGCGTGTTCGACCCCGAGCCGCGGCGCGAGGACACCGTGGAGCGCGACCTGTTGCGGGACTTCGCCGTCCTCGCCCGGGACACCCTGTACCGCTGGGCGTGACGGACTCAGTCCTCCGGTTCGTCCGTCACGACGACCTTCCCGATCACGCGTCCGCCCTCGACGAGCCGGTGCGCCTCGCGCAGGGTCTCGGCGGTGATCGGCCGCAGGACGGTCGTCGCGGTCCCGCGGATGCGTCCGGCGTCGACGAGGTCCGCGATCCGGTCGAGGATGCGGTGCTGCTCCGCCAGGTCGGCGGCGCCGTGCAGGGATCGGGCGAACATGAACTCCCAGTGCCAGGTGAGTGCCTTGGACTTGAGCGCGACGACGTCGACCTGCTCGGGGTCGTCGATCGCGACGACCTGCCCGAAGGTGCGGAGGACGCGCTCGTACACGGGGAGCTGCCCGGTCGAGTTCGTCGTCAGGATCCACTCGATGCCGTCCGGAGCGAGCTCGAGGACCTGCGCGGCGAGGTCACCGTGGTGGTCGACGACGTCGTGGGCGCCGAGGTCACGCACCCACGCCTCGCTCTCCGGACGTGACGCCGTGGCGATGACGCGCACCCCGGGCAGCAGGGCGCGGACGAGCTGGATCGCGATCGACCCGACACCGCCCGCACCGCCGACGACCAGCAGGGTGCCCGTGGCCTCCGGCGCGATCCGGAGCTTCTCGAACAGGCTCTCCCACGCGGTGATCCCGGTGAGCGGGAGCGCGGCGGCCTCGGTGTGGGACAGGGTCGACGGCTTCCGGCCGACGACGCGTTCGTCGACGAGCTGCAGCTCGGCGTTGCTGCCCGGTCGGTCGATCGCACCGGCGTACGAGACCTCGTCCCCCGGCGCGAAGAGCGTGACCGCCCCACCGACGGCGCGGACGGTGCCGGAGGCGTCGAAGCCGAGCACCCGCAGGCCGTCCTCCGGCTCGGCGCCGCCGCGGAGCTTCACGTCGACCGGGTTGACCGAGACCGCGCGGACCTCGACGAGCAGGTCGTGGGGCCCGGGCACCGGTCCGGGGATGGTCGTGGACACCAGGCTGTCGGTGCTGGTGACGGGCAGTGCGGCTGTCTGTGCGATCGCTCGGATCTCGTTCGTGGTGGTCACGCCACCACTGTGCACCCTGTCACGTGGTCACCCGCAAGGGGTCCTGGTCACCCTCGGGTGACCGAGGAAGCCCAGGTCGGGAGCCGTACCCGGCGGGGACCGGACGGCTCGCCCGGCACCGGGTCGACGGGTACAGTGCCGGGGTGAGCACGTCGACGAGCGATGTCCCCGGCACCGAGCACGTGCTCGACTCCCGCGACCGGGACGACGTCTACGCCGCAGCCTGCCCGTGCCGGTCGATGCTCGACCTGCTCGCGAACAAGTGGACGGCGCTCGCCATCGGCGTCCTCGAGGGCGGCCCGCATCGGTTCGGTGAACTCCGTCGCCGGTTGCAGGGTCGCAGTCCGAAGGTGCTCTCCGCGTCGCTGAAGCGGCTGGAGGGTGCCGGGCTCGTCAGCCGGACGGTGTTCGCCGAGGTGCCGCCACGGGTCGAGTACGCGTTGACGCCGCTCGGCCGGGGAGCCGCGGTGCCCCTGGCGGACCTGCGGGACTGGGTGGAAGCGAACGTGCCGCGACACTGAGGCCGGACCTGCGTCCTGCCGGACCTGCGCCCTGCCGGGCGGAGCGGCACGGTCAGGGTGCGACCGACCCCGTCCGCGGCGCCCACCCGAGCTCCGGCCCCAGCCGCTCCGCGATGTCCGACACGATCTGGGCGTACTCGTCGGCCTCGAACGAGAACGGCAGCGCGAACGCCACCTCCGTCGCCACCTGGTACCCGGCGTCGGCGCGCAGGCGGTCGGCGATCTCGGCCGAGGTCCCGACGAGGTCCGCGGCGAACAGCAGCCCGGCCGGCCCCTGGGGGACGCCGACCCGCTCCGACCGCGCCGCGACGTACGCCCGGTACCGCGCCTCCTGCTCCGCCGTCGCGGTGTCCGTCGGGATGACCACGAGGCCCTGCGAGATCCGGGCACGCCCGCGGTCCGGGTGTGCGTCGAGGTAGGCCTCGACCTGCGCGCGCTGGTTCGTCGCGAAGTCGTTGCCCGCCTCGGCGCGCGTGACGCTCGAGGTGAGCAGGTGGAAGCCGTTCTCCGCCGCCCAGACGGCGGAGCGCGTGCTGCCGGTGCCGTACCAGATGCGATCGGCGAGCCCGGGGCTCTGCGGTTGGACGGTCGTCGCGAACTCCTCGATCCCGCGGCGCTGGACGCCGTCCGTCACCGGGTCGCCGCGCACGAGGTCGCGGAAGCGCAGGAGCCGCTCGTTGCCGAGGTCCTCGTGCTCGGCGGTGTCCGGGTGGATCGCGTCGCGGTACAGGTCGTAGTGCATGGGGGTCCCCACCGAGAACCCCGCCTGCAGACGTCCACCGAGCAGGACGTCGACGGTGCCGAGGTCCTCGGCGAGCCGGAACGGGTTCTCGGCACCGATCGGGGTGACGGCCGTCCCGAGCGCGATCCGGGAGGTCCGCTGCGACGCGGCCGCCATGACCGCGACGGGGGAGGAGATGCCGTGCTGCAGGTGTCGGTGCCGCAGCCACGCGCTGTCGTAGCCGAGCGACTCGGCCCGCTCGATCACGCGGAGGGTCTCCTCGTGGCCGGCGGCGGGGTCGGCCGGGTCGAAGGACCCGAGGGTCAGGAAGCCGAGGCGTTCGAGCGGTCGTCCGTCGGAGGGCATGCCCCGATCGTCCCAGACGGACGTCCCGGCGGCACGGCGATCACCGGGGGCGGGCGGTCCCGACGCCGGACGCGGCGGTCGGCTGGTGCTCCCGGAACCAGCGCAACAGCTCGCGCAGCTCGGGCAGGTTCGGCCCGAGCCGGTGGTCGTCCGGGATGAAGTCGATGTCGTCGAAGGTCGTGCGGTGCCCGGGGACCTCGGCGCGCTGCAGCGTGTCCTCGGCGGCGTAGCCCATCGTCCACTCGGGGAACTGCCGCGTCGGCACGTCCTCCTCGAGCAGCACGGTGACGTGCTCGTGGCGGGGGTCCTCCGCGATGAACGCCATCTTCTCGCGGACCGCGGTCGCCGGGCCCTCGAGCAACTGCAGGAACCGGTGGTCCTTGAACAGGAGCAGACCCGTGACCCCCGCGACGGCGTTCGCCCGGCGGGAGTGCGCGAGGAGCTCGTCGAGGTCGTCGAGCCCGAAGCCGACGACCGCGCGGCTCGCGTAGACGAGGGACAGCAGGGGCTGCTGCGGCTGTTCCGGGGTGACGGGGTGCACGCTCCCACTCAACCCGTGCTCGCCGGGAAGCCGCCCGGGACCGGGCCGGACCGGACCCGGACCGCGGCTGGCGAGCAGCGACGTCCCCCGGCTTCCTGTGACCCTCGGCAGGTGCGGCTCTACGGTGGAGCGATGCGTGAGGAACTCGAGGCAGCCCTGCTGGTGCACAGCACGTCGCCGCTGCCCGAGGGCGTGGACCGTGCGAGCGTGTGCGACCCGGAGCTCCCGAGTGCGGAGATCGTCGGCTGGGCCACGCTGGTCGCCGCCGGCGTCCCGCTGTCGGCATCCGAGCAGCAGCGGCTCGCGGACACCGCGGCGGACGCCTTCGCGCTGATCGCGCTGCTCCCCGTGACGGTCCGCCCGTACTTCGCCCGACTCGGCCTCATCGCGACGCTCGCGTCCGCGCTGGCCGTCGCCACCCCCGCCGCTCACTGACCCCTCCGGCGCAGCGGGACCCCGTGCCGGACGGGAGGCGCGTGGCGGCGCCGCCACGCGCCTCCCGTCCGTCACGTGTCGGCGTCAGCCCTGCTCGCGCGCCCCGCGGTCGGGTGCGTCCGGCGCGGTGCGCCGCCGGCCCTGGAGCAGGTCGGCGGACCGGATGATCCGCAGCGACGTGACGAGCACGACCCCGCCGAGCACGTTGAACAGCAGCGTGTAGCCGAACCACCCGAGCCACTGCCCGTAGGTGATCGACGACCCCGCCTGGATCGCGCCGAACACGAGCAGCGAGTCGAGGATCGAGTGGAAGAGCTGCAGGCCGGCGAGCAGGAAGCCGCCGACCACGGCGGCGACGAGCTTCGCGGGGTCCGAGTCGGTGCCCTGCTGCATGCGGGTCATCAGCGTGATCGTGCTGCCGCCGAGCACCGCGAGCACGACGGCCTGCAGCCCGAAGGGCGTGTCGACGTAGTGCCGTGCCGACTCCTCGAGCACCGTGTGCCACTGCGGGAACGCCTGCACGACGAGCCACATCACCACCCAGCCGCCGGCGAGGTTGCTGAGCAGGGTCCCGAGCCAGAGCCGCAGGAGCTGACCGACGGTGCCCTCGCGGGCGATGAGCGCCACGATCGGCATGAGGAAGTTCTCGGTGAAGAGCTCGCTGTGCGCCAGGTGCAGGGCGATCAGCCCGACGCTGAAGGCCAGTCCCGCGAGCAGGTGGCTGTCGGTCTCGTGCAGCACGGCGAGGTAGCCCATCACCCCGAGCCCGATCTCGAGGCCCCCGGCGAACCCGGTCGCCAGGACCACGCGCGTCGTCCGCTGCAGTCGTTCGGCACCCTCGTCGACCACGGCGTCGAAGGACTCCTCGATCTCGTCCTCGACGGGTGCGTCGCCCTCGCCGACCTCGCGGCGTCGATCATCGGTCACCGGTCCGACCGTAGCCCCCTCGGCCCTGCGGATGTCGGCGACGGGGCGCGTCCCGACGTCAGCGCACCCGCACCGAGGTCGTCCCGATGCCGACGTTGCCGTGCCCGTCGAGGGCGTAGACGGCGATCTTCCACGCACCCGGGGTCGTGGGTGCGGTGACCCGGAGGGAGCCGTCCACGGCGCGTGTGACCGGCGTCTCCCGCTGGGCTCCGTTGCCGTCGATGTACCGGCTCGACGTGTACGCGCGCCAGGTGAGCGCGTCGCCGTCGGGGTCCGAGACCGGGGCGGTGACGGTCACCGTCGCGCCGGGGGCGACGCCGGTCGACGGGCTCGCGGTGGTGGTGCCGACGACGGGCGGCCGGTTGCCGGCGACGGTGCCGCGGTACGCCTGCTGCACCGCGTACCAGGACGGCCGCTTGAGCCCGTCGGTGCGGAGGTTCAGCCAGACGCCCGGCTCGTCGTTCTCGACGCCGTAGTGGAACATCGTCGCGCCGAGGGCGACGCCGGTTGCCGCGGTGACGGCACGCCACGCGTCCGTGTAGGCCTGCGCGGTGGCGGTCTCGTCCGGCTGGCGGGGCACGCCGTTCGCGTCGCTCGGGACCTCCCACGACCCGGCCGGGCCGGTCTCCGTGACCAGGTACGGCTTCGTGTAGCCGCCGTCGCGCCACTTCTGCTGGACCCAGCCGATGCCGCCGTAGGAGTTCACGGCGTAGAGGTCGAGGCTCGGCGTGTACCGCTGGTAGTAGTCCCACGCGCCGGTCCAGGCGTCCGTCGAGGTCACCGGGTGGGCCGGGTCGGCGCGGTGGATCGCCTGCACGACCTGCTCGACGTACTTCGCGTACGCGATGCGCTGGGCCTCGCCCTGGCCGAGCATGACCTCGTTGCCGACGTCCCACATCAGCAGCCCGCCGTGGTCGCGGTACGACGTCACCGTCCTCGTGATGCTCGCGAGCGTGTCGGCCTTGTACTCCGTGTCACCGACGTAGTCCGCCCCCTGGTCGAGCCAGAGCCCGGCGACGACCCGGATGCCGTGTGCCCGCGCGGCGTCGAACAGCTGCGCGGAGGACGCGTCGGTGCCCCAGGTCCGCACGGTGTTGACGCCCATGCCCGCGATGTCGTCCATGTAGTCCGCAGCCTGGGTGTTCGACGGGCCGTACGTCACGCCCTTCACGAGCCACGGCTTCCCGTCGACCGTGAGCTGCCACGCCCCCTGGGTGCCGGTGACCCGCACGCCCGTCGTCGGGGTCGTCGGGGTCGGGGTCGGGGTGGGCGTCGGCGTCGCGCTCGGCGGAGCCGTCGGGGTCGGGCTCGGTGTTGCCGCGGGCACGGTGCCGTAGACCTGGAACTCCCAGAGCGAGTACCCGTGCTGGGTGCCGCGCTGCACGCCGAGCATCCGCACGTAGCGGCCGCTGCCGGACAGGTCCGTCGTGACGACCCCGCCCTTGCCCGAGCGGGTGCTCGACACCGTGCGCCAGGTCTTCGCGTCCGCCGACACCTGGATGTCGTAGGCCTTCGCGTAGGCGACCTCCCACCGGAGCACCACGCGCGAGATCGTCGCCGTCCGACCGAGGTCGACGCGGAGCCACTGCGCGTCGCTCCGGGCGCTCGCCCAGCGGGTGCTCGTGCTGCCGTCGACGGCCTTGCCCGGAGCCCTGCCGGTCGCGTCGCTCGACGACGCCACGGCCGGTCGGCCCTGCGACAGCAGCGTCGGGGCGGCGCTCGCCGCCGGACCCCTGGTCGCCACGAGCAGTGCGGCGAGCAGGACGACGGCGAGCACCGCGGCGGCGACCCGTACGGTCGTGCCGGCGGTCCTGCCGAGGGTGGTGGTGACGGCGCGCATCGGGCCCCTTCCGATCGTGACGAGCGCAACGGTACGGACACCGTTCCGCGGCGGTCAACGGGGCGCCGACGCCCCAGTCCGAGGGGCCGGCCGGGGTCGATCCGTCCCGCGACGTCCGGGCCGCGTGCGAGGATCGGTCGGTGCAGCCCGAAGGAACCCCCGTCGCCGTCGTCATCGCCGCGATGACCGAGGAGCTCTCCGCCGTCGCCGACCTGCTCGGCGGCGTCGTCATCGACGACGGACCCGTGGGCGGCCACGACGAGCACCACCTGCTCGACGTCGACGGGTCGCTCGTCGCCCTCCGCCGCAGCGGCATCGGCTTCACCAACGCGACCGCGGCGGTCGCGCACTGCTTCCACGACTTCGGGACCGTCCCGGTGCTGAGCGTCGGCACGGCCGGCGGCCTCGAGCGCGGCATCGAGATCGGCGACGTCGTGGTGGGCGACCACTACGTCAACATCAACGCGGACGCCACCGCGTTCGGCTACGCCCTCGGCCAGGTGCCGGGCATGCCGCCCCGCTACGACCCGGACGCCGGGATGCTGGCGCGTGCCGCCGCGGCCGACACGCCGTACCGCGTGCGCGTCGCGTCGATCGGGTCGAGCGAGGTCTTCGTGACCGACGCGCGTGCCCGGGACCTGCGCGTGACGTTCCCGACGATCGCGGCGGTCGACATGGAGTCAGCGGCGATCGCGCAGTTCGCACACGTCCACCGCATGCCGTTCCTGTCGATCCGGGGGATCAGCGACCTCTGCGCGCCGGACGGCGACGAGTTCCGCGAGCACCTCGACGACGCGTCGGCGCGCGCCGCGCGCGTCGCGCACGACGTGCTGCTGGACCTGGCGGTCTGACCGGGGCCACGCTCCGCGCCCGGCACCGACGACGGACGGGAGGCGCGGTGCGCGTCCGCACCGCGCCTCCCGTCCGCCGTCCGCTCGCCCTGCCCGGTCTGGTCCGTCGGTCGGGTCAGCGGGTCGGCGGGTCAGCAGGTCCGGGGGTCAGCGTCGGCGTCGGCTGCTCAGCAGCCCGCCGAACACCAGCGCCGCCGCGATGACGAACACGATCAGCTGGACCGGTTGGAAGCCGTCGAGGTCCATGGAGTGCTCCTTCCGCACGCGCGGGCGCCCACGCGTCCCGCGTCGGTCCGTACGGTAGGTCGCCGTTCCTGTACGCGTCGAGGGGACGGGGTACGACCCCTGCACACCAGCCGGTCCCCGCACCCGTGCCACCCCTTGGGCGTCCGCTGCGAGCCGCAGGGCCGCGGCGGTGCGATGATGATCCGCGGCCGTCGCCCGGACGGCCCTGCACGGAAGAGACGAGCGTGACCGAGACCCGCTCCCAGACACCGACGACCGACGGTGTCGACGCGCCCTCGCACGGCCCCGCGAAGGGTGTCGCCGCCCTGGCGCTCGCCGCCCTCGGCGTGGTGTTCGGCGACATCGGCACCAGCCCGCTCTACGCCCTGCGCACGGTCTTCACCATCGACGGCGGCCTCGTCAAGGCGAACCAGGAGGACGTGTACGGCGTCATCTCCATCATGTTCTGGAGCGTCACGATCGTCGTCTCGATCAAGTACGTGCTCGTGCTCATGCGCGCCGACAACGACGGCGAGGGCGGGGTCATGGCACTCGCCGCGCTCGCACGGCGGCTCTACGCCAAGCGTCGCGGGGGAGCGACGGTCTTCCTCGTGATCGGCATCATCGGCGTCTCGCTCTTCTACGGCGACTCCGTGATCACCCCGGCGGTGTCGGTGCTCTCCGCGGTCGAGGGCCTGTCCACCGCCGCCCCCTCCGTCGAGCACCTCATCGTGCCGATCGCCGCGGTCATCCTCGTGCTGCTGTTCGTCGTGCAGAAGTTCGGCACCGGCAAGGTGGGCAACCTCTTCGGGCCGGTCATGCTGCTGTGGTTCGTCGTCATCGCCGCTGCGGGCGTGCCGCACATCGTCGCGCACCCCGGCGTGCTGCAGGGCCTGTCGCCGACCTGGGCGATCGCGTTCCTCGTCGCGCACCCGTACATCACGTTCGTGGCGATGGGCGCGGTCGTGCTCGTCATCACGGGTGCCGAGGCCCTCTACGCCGACATGGGCCACTTCGGCCGGCCGGCGATCCTGCGGGCCTGGTTCTTCGTCGTCTTCCCCGCGCTCGTGCTGAACTACCTCGGGCAGGCATCGCTCGTGCTCGAGGACCCGGCGGCCGCGAAGGACCCGTTCTTCCTGCTCTTCCCGGACGCCCTGCAGATCCCGGTGGTCGTGCTCGCGACGATGGCGACGGTCATCGCCAGCCAGGCCGTCATCTCGGGGGCGTTCTCGCTGACCCGCCAGGCGATCCAGCTCGGGCTCCTGCCGCCGCTGACGATCCGGCAGACCTCGCGCGACGAGGGCGGCCAGATCTACCTGCCGGCCGTCAACCTGCTGCTGTTCATCGGCGTGATGGCGATCATGCTCGCGTTCCGGTCGTCCGCCAGCCTGGCGACCGCGTACGGGGTGTCCGTGACCGGTGCGCTCGTCGTCGACACGCTCCTGCTGCTCCTCGTGGTCAAGCCGCTCTGGCACTGGGCGACGTGGAAGCTCGTGCTCGCCGCGGTCGTGTTCGGCGGCCTCGAGCTGACGTTCCTCGCCGGCAACCTGTCGAAGATCCTGCACGGAGGGTGGGTGCCGCTGCTCATCGCGCTCGCCGTCATCACGCTCATGACGACGTGGCGCCGCGGTCGCCAGCTCGTGCAGGACGAACGCAAGGAGCGCGAGGGGTCCCTCGCCGACTTCATCGACCGGATCAACACGAAGCACGTCCCGCGGGTGCAGGGGATCGCGGTGTTCCCGCACCCGAACAAGGAGACCACCCCGCTGGCGCTGCGGGCCAACGTGGAGCACAACCACGTGGTGCACCGCACGGTCCTCATCGTGTCGGTCCTGACGGCGAACGTGCCGCACGTGCCGCACTCCCGGGCGTTCTTCCGCGACGACCTCGGCTACGAGGACGACGGCATCGACCACATCACCGTGAAGTTCGGCTTCTCGGACGACCAGGACCTGCCGCGGGCCCTGCACGCCGCGTGCCTGGCCGAGGTGCTCGACATCGACCCGGACGACATGGCGAAGGCGTCGTACTTCATCTCGCGCGGGGCACTCCGGCCGCAGCCCGGCAACGGCGGCATGGCCCGGTGGCGGAAGAAGCTCTTCGTCGGTCTCGCCCACAACGCCGCCGATCCCGCGGCCCGCTTCGGGCTGCCGGCGCAGCGCACCGTGACGATGGGCAGCGACGTCGAGATCTGACGCCGGACACCACCGCGGTGCCGGACCTGGGCACGGTCCAGGACCACGGCGTACCGTCCGACTGGTCGTTCCGCCGTACGGGCTCCCGCGGCACCGAGCGGAAGCCGCAGCGATGATGCACCAGCACAACCTCACCTGGCGTCAGGACACCGAGACCTCGTGGTCGGCGGTGGCCGGTGACCGGGTCGTGGCACGCATCTCGCTCGAGCGGCAGTACGAGCTCACCTCGGCCGACGGCGCGGTCCGCGGGTCGCACAGTGCCCTCGGCAGTGCGCAGGCGCAGCTCGAGGCCTGGTACCAGTGGGAGTCGTCGGTCGACGGTCACTGACCTGCAGGGCACCCGCTCCGGGGCGACCTCGCCGCCGCGCGGCGGTCAGTGCGCGGACGAGCCCCGCAGGCGTCCGATGCCGAGCACGATCCCGACGACGACCATCCCGAGGACGAGTCCGACCACGGCGGACACGGCGGTGTCCACGATCCAGGTGACCACGGGCCCGGCGGCCTCGACCGCGTGCTCGACGACGTGCAGCAGGTCGTACGGGCCGGACCAGAACGTGTCCGCGAGGTTCGCGATGACGAGGTGCCCACCGACCCAGAGCATCGCGACGGTGCCGACGACGCTGAGCACGCGGAACACCGTCGGCATCGCGTCCACCAGTCGGGTGCCGGCGCGTCGGGTCCGGGCGGACGGGCTCGCCGTCATCCGGACACCGATGTCGTCGATCTTCACGAGGAGCGCGACGGCGCCGTAGACCAGGACCGTCATGCCGAGGCCGATGACGGCGAGCGCGCCGAGGGTCGGCCAGAACCCGAGGTCCGGGTCGAGGCTCGCGAGCCCGATGAGCATGATCTCGGTGCTGAGGATCAGGTCGGTCCGGATCGCCCCGAACACGAGTCCCTTCTCGGCGACGGTCTCGGTGCCGGCGGACCCGTGGTGCATCCCGAACCACTCGGTCACCTTCTCGGCGCCCTCGAAGCACAGGTAGGTGCCGCCGACCAGGAGCAGCCAGGGCAGCACCCCCGGCGCGAACGCGGACAGCAGCAGCGCCAGCGGGATGATGATGACGAACTTGTTGAACAGGCTGCCGAGCGCGATGCGCCCGACCACCGGGAGTTCGCGTGCGGGCTCGAGCCCCTGGACGTACTGCGGTGTCACGGCGGCGTCGTCGATGACGACCCCGGCGGTCTTCGCACTGGCCTTGAGGGCCGCGGAGAGGATGTCGTCCACCACGGCGAGCAACCCGACTGACATGTCGCTCACCCTACTGGAGGGCTGCACGTCCTCTCAGCGACGGTGGCGCAGACCGCTGTGACCCCAGACGGGGGCACGCGGCGCGATCCGCGCACGGTTCCACTGACGGACGCGGTCGCGGAGCCGACACGGCAGGACGGACCCGAGCACCACCACCCACACCGCCGACGTCACCCACCGTCGGCGATCGCAGGCAGGAGCGCACATGAAGACCTCGATCGTCGCCGCACTCACCGTCGCCGTGCTCGCAGCGGGCACGGTCGCCGACACCACGGCCCCCGCCCCGGCGTCCGCGGCACCGCCGGCGAACGCGTACACGACGACGGCGCCGAAGGGGAACGTCGTCTCGAACGGGCGGACGTGGAAGCAGACCTACCGCCAGGACTTCGACACGGCGGCACCGACGGGCACGGTCGCGAAGCGGTACCCGGGCATGGGCCTGTACGACGGCTTCGCCGACACGAGCGGGCAGGGCCGGTACACGCCGTCGAAGGTGCTCAGCGTGTCGAACAGTGCGCTCGACTTCTACCTGAAGTCGGACGCCGGACGACCCATGGCCGCAGCCGTGATGCCGGACGGCTACAAGCCCCACACGACCGGTCGCGTGTCGATCCGGTACAAGACCACGAACACGCCGGGCTACAAGTTCGTCGTGATGCTCTGGCCCAACAGCGACAACTGGAACGAGGGCGAGATCGACTGGCCCGAGGCCACGCTGGGTGCCAAGCCCCGACCGGCGTCCGCGGTACCCGGCAGCATGTCCGCCCGCGGGATGGTGTTCCAGCCCGAGCGTGAGACGTTCGCCCCCACCGACACCGCGCTCTACCACGTCGCGACCACGGAGTGGGACCGGACCGCCGTCCGCTTCTACTGGGACGGCAAGCTCGTCGCCTCGACCACGAAGGCCGTGCCGACGAAGCCCATGCGGGTGACCCTGCAGGCCGAGACCGACACCGGCTCGCGGACCCCCGCCAAGGCGAGCGGGCACGTCAAGGTCGACTGGGTCACGATCTACGACTGACGGACGGACGGACGGACGGACGGGAGGCGCGGTGCGGGTGGGCGGGCCTGCCCACCCGCACCGCGCCTCCCGGCTCAGCGCGTGGTGCGTCCGACGATCAGCCGTCCCGGTCCGACCGGCAGCACGCCCGCTCGGTGGGTGAGGACGACGGCGTCACCGACGGTCGTACGAGCGGCGCCGAAGCGCCAGAGCCGGTTGAAGCAGTACACGCCGACCTCGGTGCTGCCGTCCTCCGCCACCGCCCAGGTGCCCGACCCCCACTGGGCCGGGTGCCCGACGCCGTCGATCGTCACGGTCGGGCGAGCGCCCCAGGTGACCAGGGGACGGCGGACGTCGAGGGTGATCCGGCGCTTCGTCGTGCCGGACGGCTGCGGGCTGTCCATGTGCGCCAGGCTACGGCCAGCGGCGGTCCTGGGAGTGCTCGGCGTGCCGTCCGTAGGCTCGCGGGCATGGCTGACTTCACCGCTGCCCAGGCCGCCGTCGTCCGGATCGAACGCGCCGAGGAGGGACGCTGGGACCTCACGCTCATCAGCGACTCCGGCGTGCGGATGGGGCACGGCGTGCACCTCTCCGACGCGGCGTCCGACGACCCCGCGGACGAGCAGGCCGCTGCCCTCGACTTCGTGCGCGAGTACGGGTTCCGGTTCGAGGCGGACGCGGTCACGGCGGACGGCCCGGACGCGTTCTGGGCCCCGCTCCTGCCGCTCGACGCCGCCTAGGGGCCGCACCCCGGGCCGGGGCGGCGGCGGTCAGTCGTCGAGCGCGCTCCGCTCGAACCCGATGAGCCACGTGACGCCGAACGCGTCGCGGACGGTGCCGTCCCAGGCGCCCCACGGGCGTTCCTGCAGCGCGTCGACCACGGTGCCGTCGGTCGACAGGTCGGCGAACCAGCGCCGGAGGACGTCCGGTCCCGCGGTGCCGAGGAGTGCGAAGAGGACGCCGGAGGCCGAGAAGGACTCGTCACCCGGCCCGGCGTCGGCCGCGGCGAGCCGCACGGGGCCGACGAGCTCGCCGTGGGCGACCGCCTGGGGTGGGCCGTCGGTGCGGGCGAAGTCGCCGTACGAGGCGATCCGCAGCTCGCCGCCGAACACCTGCTGCCACCGGGCGAGGGCCACCCGCGCGGTGCCGGGGAGCAGGAGGTACGGGGTCGGTCCGCTGCGGTCCATGCGCGCACGGTACCCCTGACCGGACCCGCTGACCAGGGTCAGGTCATCTCGAGGGCGCGGTCGACGGCGTCGGCCGGATCGCCGCCGTCCTGCTGCGCCCACCACTCCAGGGCGGCGTGGGCGGCGGCCGCGAGCGTGCTCGCGCGGACCGCGACCCGGAGGTCGTCCGGTCGCGCGCCGTCGTGGTCGGCGACGAACCGCACGATCGTGGCGGCCAGGCGTGCCTGCGCCTCGGCGCCACCCGGAGCCAGGCCGGGGTTCGCCCGGATGACGCGGAGGCGGTGCCGTGTGGTCTCGACGGTGTCCGCCGGGAACGTCGCGCCCGCGCGGTACGCGGCGCGGAGGCCGTCCCGGGACGGCTCGTCCGCCGGCCGTGCGTCGAGCTCGTCGGTGAACCGCTGCGAGAACTCGGCGAGTCCGCCCCAGACCAGGTCGGCCTTGGTCGGGAAGAGCCGGAAGAGCGAGCGTCGGCTCACCCCGGCGGCCTCGGCGACGTCGTCCATCGACACGACGTCGAACCCCCGCTCGTCGAACATCCGGAGAGCCACGAGCGACACGGCCTCGGGGTCGATGGTGCGTGGTCGGCCGGTCGTGCGGGGTCGTCCGGGCTGGTCGGCTGCGGGAGTCCCCATGGCGTCCTTTCGGCACTGAGTGCTACAACTGTGTCGCGCAGGCAGCGCACACTCGACGAGGAGCACACATGAGCGACACCACGGCCGGACGGTTCACCGGCAGGACCATCATCGTCACCGGAGCGGGTTCCGGCATCGGACGCGCCACGGCGACCCGGATCGTGCACGAGGGCGGCCGCGTGGTCGCCACCGACGTCGTCGCCGAGCGGCTCGACGCCCTGCGCGAGGAGCTCGGGTCCGCCGCACTCGAGACGGTGGTCGGCGACGTCACCGCAGCCGACACCATCGACGCGGTGCTCGCCGCCGCCGGCGACCGCGTGGACGGGCTGGCGAACGTCGCCGGCATCATGGACGCGTTCCTGCCGCCGAGCGAGGTCGACGACGCCACCTGGGAGCGGGTGTTCAGCGTCAACGTGACCGGTCCGATGCGGCTGACCCGGGCCGTGCTGCCCCGGATGATCGGCGCCGGCAAGGGCGCGATCGTGAACGTGGCCTCGGAGGCGGCGCTCCGGGCGTCCGCGGCGGGTGCCGCCTACACGGCGTCGAAGCACGCGATCGCCGGCTTCACGAAGAGCGTCGCCTTCTTCCACGGCCCGCAGGGGATCCGCGCGAACGCGGTGGCCCCGGGCGCCGTCGCGACGAACATCGAGGCGCCGATGCGCAGTGAGTACGCGGCGTCGCGCGTCGGGCCGGTCATGCAGGTCACGATCCCGCCGGTTGCGCAGCCCGAGGAGCTCGCGGCGGCGATCACCTGGCTCCTGAGCGACGACTCGGCGAACGTCAACGGCGCGGTGCTGCCGAGCGACGGCGGGTGGTCGGTGGTCTGACCGGGGCTGCACCGCCCCGGACGCCGAGACGCCGCCGACCAGGCGGGACGCCGCCGGAAGTGGCGGCGTCCCGTGCGGTCGGCGGCGTCTCGCGGCCGTGCGGGTGTCAGGCGCGGTGGCGGGACCGACGGACGCGACGGAGGCCGAGCAGCGCCGCTCCGACAGCGAGGAGCCCGGCGGCCCAGCCCATCGGAGCCGCGGTGTCGGCACCGGTGTACGCGAGCGCGTGCGCCGGCGTCGTCCTGGTCGCGACCGGGGCGAGTGCGTCGCTCGTGGTCGGCGTCACCCGGACGACGGGCACGATGCCGCCGTCCTGCGGGGTCGTGTCGACCGGTGCGGCGGGCGCCGGGTCGGCGGGCGTCGGCTCCGCGGGCGTGGGGTCGGCGGGCGTGGTCGGCTCGGTCGGGGTCGTGGGCCCCGCGGGCTCGTCGGCGACCGCGACGCTGAACTCCGCGCAGACGCCGTCGACCGACACCCAGACGGTGTGCGTCGCCGCGGTCGCGAAGGTCACCGTGAAGCCGTCCGGACCCTGCTCGACCCGGTCGGCGTCGTCGCTCGCCCAGACCTGGGCGCGGTCGGTCACCTGCACGGTGTTGCCGTGGGCGTCGATGGTCCACGGCACGAGCGTGATCGAGCCACCGGGGACGACCGCGATCGGGATCGGGCTGCCGGTCTGGTCGCCCTCGACCCAGGTGTACGAGCCGTCCGCCGCGGCGGGGACGCCGTGCACCACGACGCCGACGCCGACGACCGCGGCGGGTTCGACCGTCTGCCGGATCCACTGCGTGGCGGTGCCGCCCGCGGTGGTCGCGGTCACCCGGAGGGTGAAGGTCCCGGCGACCGTGGCGGTGCCGCGGAGGAAGCCGTTGCGGAAGGTCAGTCCCTCGTTGAGCCGCGCGGGGCTGCCGTCCGTCTCGGTCAGGGTGTAGGTCGCCCCGCGAGCGTCCTGCGCGCGGAGGTCGGCGGCGACCGTGCCACCCGCGGTCACTGTCGGCAGGACGCGAGGGGACGACTCGCTCGTGCCCTCGCTGTAGGACGGCGCGGAGGCGGAGGCGGAGGCGCTGGCGGGCGCCGACGCCGCGGGTGCCGGAGCCGCGGGCGTCGCCGGCGGGGCCGTCGTGCCGGTGCCGGTGCCGGTGGCGGGCGCGGCGGGGGTCGCGGGAGTCGCCGGTGCGGTCGTCGCGGTCGTCGCGGTCGTCGTGGCCGTCGCGGTCGGAGCAGGGGCCTCGGTCGACACCGCGGCGGGGGTGGACGGGACGGTGACCGGAGCGGCTGCGGCGCCGCCCTGGTCGGTCGACGGCACGGCGGTTGCGGTGCCGGTCGTCACGGTGTCCGGTGCCGACGGCGACGACACTGTCGACGCCGACACGGGCTCGGGGACGTCTGTGGCCGCGGTCGCGGGCAGGACGCCGAAGGCGGTGGTGACCAGCACGGTGCCGGTCGCTGCGGTGATGAGCGCCAGGGAACGGCAGCTCGGAACGGACTTCATCGGTGCTCCTCGCGGATCCCCGGTGCGTCGGGTGGGCTGCACCGGGACCGGACATCGGGTACGTCCGGTGCTGCGAGCGTAGGGCCGGATCGACCCCGCCTGAGGGCTTCCTGCGGGTTGCCGAACGGCGGCTGTGGAACCACGCAGCGGCGCGGGATCCCGCAATCCCGCACGGCGGCGCGGCCCATCGCTCAGGCCGAGGCGAGTGCGCCCATCTCGGCGACGACCACGCGCAGTCGTGCCGCCAGTTCGTCGCTGTCACCGACGGTGTCGCGGTGGGCGACCTCGGACAGGGCGGACAGCACGAGGCCGACGACCGTCCGCGCCGTCTGCTCGTCGGTGCGTGCGGACACGGTGGCGAGGAGTGACTGCCGTGACTCGGCCATCCACTGCATCACCATCGGGGCCATCTCCGGGCGGAGCACCAGCAGCTCCTTCATCCGGCGGCGGTCCTGCGACAGGGGCACGGTGCCGGCGATGAGGGCGCAGACGTCGTCGACGAGCCGGCCGTCGGCGGCGGCGAACCGGGTGGCCGCCCACTCGGGGACCTCGACCGTGTCGAGTCCGAGTGCGGCGTGTGCCTTGGACGTGAAGTAGTTGAAGAACGTCCGCGGCGAGACGTCCGCGTCGCTGCAGATCTGCTCGACGGTGACGCCGTCCAGGCCGTGCTCGGAGACGAGCGTCAGGGCGGCGTCGTGGAGCGCCTGCCGGGTCTGCTGCTTCTTGCGTTCGCGCAGCGTGCACGGCGCGGTGGCCGGCTCCGGTGCTGCTGTGGTGCTCACGTGCACTCCTGTACTGCTGGGCGGCCACCGTGTCCACCGGTGGCCCGGGTCGTCCTGCCGGACGTGTCCGGCACGGGGAGGCCGCCCGCACCCCGGGCGGGGTGCGGGCGGCCGAGGGTCACCGACGCTGGGTCGGCGTGGAGCCGGTCATCGGACCGGTGAACGATCCGGCCTCGGCTGCTGCGAGCCCGGCGCGGGCCTCGAGGTCGGCCTGGGCCGACGGTGCGGAGCCGTCCTCGTCGGCAGACGACGCCCCGTTGGCCGCGTCGTGCTGCTCCTGCAGCGCCGACCGCTGGCGGAGCGGCGGCACCTTGAAGAACCAGGTGAGGACGAAGGCGAGCAGGATCACGCCGAGTCCGACCCAGTAGATCGTCACGGACGAGGCGTTGAAGCCCGCCATGAACGGCCGCGTGAGGCGGCTGTCGGCACCGGTGAGGAACGAGGTGTCGTTCGTGCTCGTCGCGGCCGAGTCGGACTCTCCGCCCTTCCCGATCTCCTTCGCGAGGGCCGGCGTGAGCTCGTCCACCCAGTACGAGCGCTGCGAGGCGTCCGACCAGTCGACGGACACGGTGCCGTCCTGGACGCTGGCGTGGGCCTGGTCGGCGACCGCCGTCAGGGCAGCGGACTCGGCAGCCGGGGTGGCCGCCGCGACCTGCTGGTCGATGATCCCCTGCGCCGCGGCTGCGGGCACCGCACCCGCCGTGACCTGCTGCTGCACGGCCGCGGTGACCTGCTGCGTGACGGCCTGGTCGGCAGCCTGCTTCGCCTGCGCCGATGCGTCGTCGAGCCGCGACTGCACGGTCTGCTGCAGCGGCGTCGTGATCGGGGCCCAGATCTTCTCGATCGCGCCCTGGTTCGCCGGCTTGCTCGCGACGGACGGGTCGAGTGCGGCGGACAGCGCCGGCTTGAGGTCGGCCTGGTTCGCGGTCGCGGACAGGATGTTGTTCGGCATGACCGAGAACAGGATCGAGAGCAGCACGGCGGTACCGAGCGTGCCGCCGATCTGGCGGAAGAACGTGGCCGAGCTGGTCGCGACGCCCATGTCCCGCGCCTCGACCGAACCCTGCGAGGCCAGGGTCAGCGACTGCATGACCGACCCGAGCCCGAGGCCGATCAGGAACATGCCGATCATGAGGAACCAGAGCGGCTTGTCGATCGACATGAAGGTCAGGACGACGTAGCCGGCCGACACGAGGAACGTGCCGATGACCGGGAAGATCCGGTAGCGGCCGACGCGGGCGACGATCTGACCGGAGGTGATCGACGCGATCATCAGGCCACCGACGAGCGGCAGCGTGGCGAAGCCGGACTCGGTCGGGGTCAGGCCGACGACGATCTGCAGGTAGAGCGGGATGGTCAGCATGGCGCCGAACATCGCGAAGCCGACCAGGAAGCCGATCACGGTCGCCATCGAGAACGTTCCCGAGCGGAAGAGCTTCAGCGGGATGATCGCCGCGTCGCCCATCTTCGACTCGACGAGCAGCAGGGCGACGAGGCCGAGCGCGCCGATCACGTAGCTGGCGATGGCGGCGGGGGAGCCCCAGCCCCAGGTGCGGCCCTGCTCGGCCACGAGCAGCAGCGGGACGAGCGTGACGATGACCGCCGTGGCGCCCCACCAGTCGACCTTCGGCTTGTCGCCCGTGCCGTGCACCTTCGGCAGGTGCAGGAAGACGATCACCATGATGAGCGCGGCCACGCCGATGGGCACGTTGATGAGGAGCACCCAGCGCCAGCCGGTGATCCAGAGGATCTCGGACGAGCCGGCGAGCAGGCCGCCGATGAGCGGTCCGATGACCGAGGAGATGCCGAACACGGCGAGGAAGTACCCCTGGTACTTCGCGCGCTCACGCGGGGCGAGGATGTCGCCCATGATCGCCAGCGGCAGCGACATGAGCGCGCCGGCCCCGATGCCCTGCACGGCGCGGAAGGCCGCGAGCATGAGCATCGAGGTGGACATCGAGGACAGCACGGCGCCGAGGATGAAGACGACGATGCCGAAGATGTAGAGGGGTCGACGGCCGAAGATGTCGGAGAGCTTGCCGTAGATCGGCGTCGCGATCGTCGACGTGATCAGGTACGCGGTCGTGACCCAGGCCTGCTGGTCGAGGCCGTGCAGGTCGTCGCCGATCGTGCGGATGGCCGTGCCGAACACCGTCTGGCCGAGGGACGACAGGAACATGCCCGCCATCAGGCCGTAGATCACGAGCAGGATCTGGCGGTGCGTCATGAGCGGCTGCTGGCCGGGCGCGCTGGACGCTCCGGGTGCCGCGTCGGCCCCGGCGCCGTGGCGGCCGGGCTGCACCGAGACGGGTGCGGTGGCGGTCATCGAACTCCTTTTTCGTACTGTGTAACTTTGCAGACCGCGCAACGATACATTCGATGGTTCCGGAATGCAACCAATTGCGGGACGGACGGGAGGCGCGTGGCGGGCCCGCCACGCGCCTCCCGTCCGTCCACCGATCGCCCGCCCGCGTCAGCGGGCGTCCGCCGTCCGAGGTACCGTTTCCGCATGAGCACGGACACCGCCACCACCACCGAGACCACCGACGAGGGGCCCGTGGTGACCTTCGCCGACCTCGGCCTGAGCGATGCGGTGCTCAAGGCCGTCAGGGACATCGGCTACGAGACCCCCTCCGCCATCCAGGAGGCGACGATCCCGACGCTGCTCGAGGGGCGCGACGTCGTCGGCCTCGCGCAGACCGGCACGGGCAAGACCGCTGCGTTCGCGCTGCCGATCCTGTCCCGCATGGAGTCGGGCAGCAAGGTGCCGCAGGCCCTCGTCCTCTCGCCGACGCGCGAGCTCGCACTGCAGGTGTGCGAGGCGTTCGAGCAGTTCGCGTCGCACATGAAGCACGTGCACGTCCTGCCCGTCTACGGCGGTCAGGCGTACGGCGTGCAGCTGTCGGCACTGCGCCGCGGCGTCGACGTCGTCGTCGGCACGCCGGGTCGCATCATGGACCACATCGCGAAGGGCACGCTCGACCTGTCCGAGCTGAAGTACCTCGTGCTCGACGAGGCCGACGAGATGCTCAAGATGGGCTTCGCCGAGGACGTCGAGACGATCCTCGCCGAGACGCCGGACGACAAGCAGGTCGCGCTGTTCTCGGCGACGATGCCCGCGCAGATCCGTCGCATCTCGCAGCAGTACCTGACCGACCCGTCCGAGATCACGGTCAAGACGAAGACGAAGACCGCCGCGAACATCACGCAGCGGTACCTCATGGTGTCCTACCCGCAGAAGGTCGACGCCCTGACCCGCATCCTCGAGGTCGAGGACTTCGAGGGCATGATCATCTTCGTCCGCACGAAGAGCGAGACCGAGACCCTGGCCGAGAAGCTCCGCGCCCGCGGGTACGCCGCCGCGGCCATCAGCGGTGACGTCGCGCAGGCCCAGCGCGAGCGCACGGTCAACCAGCTGAAGTCCGGCAAGCTCGACATCCTCGTCGCCACCGACGTCGCGGCCCGTGGTCTCGACGTCGACCGCATCACGCACGTCGTGAACTACGACATCCCCGTCGACATCGAGTCCTACGTGCACCGCATCGGCCGCACCGGTCGCGCCGGTCGCAAGGGCGACTCGATCAGCTTCGTGACGCCGCGTGAGCGCCGTCTGCTCTCCGCGATCGAGCGGCACACCAAGCAGCCCCTCACGCAGATGCAGCTGCCGACCATCGACGACGTCAACGAGACGCGCCTGACCCGCTTCGACGACGCGATCACCGCGGCGCTCGAGCAGCAGGACCGCATCACGGCGTTCCGCGACGTGATCGCCCACTACGTGCGGAACCACGACGTCCCCGCCGAGGACGTCTCCGCGGCGCTCGCCGTGGTGGCGCAGGGCGACGACCCGCTGCTCCTCGACCCCGCCGACGACCAGCTGCGCAGCCAGGTCGACCGCGACGGCCGTCGTGCCGAGCGCCGCGACGACGACCGCGGCGGGCGCGAGGACCGCGGTCCCCGCCGATCGCAGCCGATGACCGCCTACCGCATCGAGGTCGGGCGTCGTCACCGTGTCGAGCCGCGTCAGATCGTCGGCGCGCTCGCGAACGAGGGTGGCCTGCGCCGCGACGACTTCGGCGCGATCCAGATCCGGCCGGACTTCTCGATCGTCGAGCTGCCCGAGGACATGGACCGCGGCGTGCTCGACCGGCTGTCGGACACCCGGATCAGCGGGAAGCTCATCGAGATCAAGCCGGACCGTCGCGGTGGCGGGCGCCGCTACGACCGCGACGACCGCGACGACCGGGGACCCCGCGGTCCCCGCCGGGACGACCGTCCGCGTCGGGACGACCGTGACGACCGTCCGCGTCGCGACGACCGCGACGACCGTCCGGCCCGCAAGCCGCGGCACGGCTGACGCCGGTCCCGGCCGGGCGGGGCCGGCGCTGACGCGAGCCCTCGGGGACGCGGGCGGCGCGCCGGGGCCGCGCCGCGCCTCCCGGCCGACGGCTCGGACTGGTCGGACAGCGCCGACTCCTCGCGGGTCCGGTCCCCAGATCGGGGCGTCGGGCTGACAGGTGGGCAGCGCCTGCGGTAGACAGGCCTGTACGCAGCGCACTCACCAGCGCTGTCCGGCTGCAGCAGGGAAGGACGCCGATGACCGCGCTCGACGTCAGCCGTCAGGATCGTCGCCGACTCACCACCGGCACCTCGCCCCGTCGACTCGCGACCGTGCGCACCGTCGCGCTGCTCGCGTCGATCGCGGGCGTGAACTACATCGTGTGGCGCTGGGCCGCGTCGGTGAACTGGCACTCGTGGTGGATCGCGGTGCCGCTGATCCTCGCCGAGACGTACAGCGTGATCGACTCGCTCCTCTTCGCCTTCGGTGCGTGGCGGCTCCGCGAGCGCGGCGAACCGCCGACCAAGCCGGCGGGTGACGTCACCGTCGACGTCTTCATCACCACGTACAACGAGCCGGTCGACCTGGTCGTGCGGACCGCCCGCGCCGCGAAGGCCATCAGCCACCCGCACGCCACCTGGATCCTCGACGACGGCAACCGGCCCGAGATGCGCGCCGCGGCCGAGTCGCTCGGCATCGGTGTCATCACCCGCGGTGCCGACTGGGTCGACCGCCCGCGGCACGCGAAGGCCGGCAACCTCAACAACGCCCTCCTGGCGACGCAGGGCGAGTTCCTGCTCATCCTCGACGCCGACCAGGTTCCCGAGCCGTCGATCCTCGACCGGACCCTCGGGTACTTCAAGGACGACCGGATGGCGCTCGTGCAGACGCCCCAGTGGTTCGAGAACGTGCCGGACGCCGACCTGCTCGGCAGTCAGGCCCCGCTGTTCTACGGCCCGATCCAGCAGTCGAAGGACGGCTGGAACGCCGCGTTCTTCTGCGGGTCGAACGCGATCCTCCGGCGCGAGGCGCTCATGCAGCTCGGCGTCACGCGGTACGTGCGCGAGGTCGAGGAGTCCGTGGAACGCACGATCAAGACCTCGCGGAAGCTCCTCGCCCGGGCCCGCGAGACCGAGACCGACCCGCGGGTGCTCGAGGCGCTCGACGGTGCCGAGCAGGTCGTCGACCGTGCACGGGACCAGATCGACCGCGGCGAGCCGCTCGGGGACGTCACCTACGACTTCCAGCGCGGCATCGACGCCATCGCCTACCGCTTCGCCGCCGCGGACCTCGAGTCCGTGCGCCGTGACCTGCAGGAGCTCGCGGCGATGTCGACCGAGGCCGACACCTTCGCCGGGCTCGACGACGCGGCGCTCGACGTGCTCGGGCGGCGCGAGGCCTCGCCGGTCGCCGCCATCGAGTCGATCGCGGTCCTCGCCCGCGCGCTCGACGTCAACCGCGACGACGAGGCACAGCCGATCATGCCGCTGGCGACGATCTCGGTGACCGAGGACATGGCGACCGCGATGCGCCTGCACGGGCTCGGCTGGAAGTCGGCGTACCACGACGAGATCCTTGCGAAGGGCCTGGCACCGGAGGACCTGCCGACCATGCTCGTGCAGCGGCTCCGCTGGGCGCAGGGCACCATGCAGGTGTTCTTCCGCGAGAACCCACTCGTGCAGAAGGGCCTGTCGTGGGGGCAGCGCCTCATGTACTTCTCGACGATGTGGAGCTACCTGTCCGGCTTCGCCGCGATCGTCTACATCGCGGCACCGGTGCTGTGCCTGTCGTTCGGCGTGGTGCCCGTGCAGGCCTACAGCGTCGACTTCTTCGCACGGCTCATCCCGTTCCTCGTGCTCAACCAGCTGCTCTTCTGGGTGGTGGCGGCGGGCAGACCGACGTGGCGCGGGCAGCAGTACTCGCTCGCGCTGTTCCCGGTCTGGATCGAGTCCGTCACGAGCGCGTTCGAGAACGTGTTCCGGGGCAAGCCGCTCGGCTTCCGCGTCACGCCGAAGGTCCGCGACGAGTCCGAGCAGAAGCCGCGGTGGGACCTCGTGAAGCCGCAGCTCATCGCGATGGGGGCGCTCGTCGCCGCCCTCGTGCTCATCGGGATCCGGTACCTGACCGGGCAGGCGTCCGGCATTGCGCCGCTCGTCAACACCGCCTGGGTCGTCTTCGACCTCTTCATCTTCAGCATCGTGGTCCGCGCGGTGCTCTACCGGGGACCCGGATCGGGCACCGTGCAGTCCGAGCACGTTTCCTCGACGGCAGGAGGCCCGCTGTGACCGAACACCACCTGACCTTCGACGTGCCCGCGGTGGCGGCGTCCCTCGACGAGGTCCAGGACCGGTTCGGCGCGTGGTGGGACTCGCTCGGGATCGACGACGTGCGGCTCCGGTTCTCGTTCGAGACCGCGCTGGCCGAGGTCGCGGCGAACATCGTCGAGCACACGCGTCGCCGTGACCAGGTCGCGGGGCGGCGCTACGCCGTCGAGCTCTGCGCGACCGAGGACGAACTCGTCGCGGTGCTCACCGACAACGGGATGCCGGCCGACGTCGACCTGTCGGCGGTGACGATGGCCGATGCCGACGAGGAGAGCGGGCGGGGGCTCGCGCTCGCGATCGCCGCGCTCGACCGGCTCGAGCACGAGCACACCGGCGGGCACAACATCTGGACGCTGGCGTGCAGCCGGTGAGGGGCGCCCTGGCGAAGGTCGTCGCCTCGGTCGTGGTGGCGGGGACGCTGCTGCTCGGGGGAGCACTGCCGGCGTCGGCAGCCTCGACGGCGCCGTCCGCGTCGCCGTCGCCGTCCGCGTCGTCGTCGTCGTCCGCGTCGTCGGCACCCGCCGCGTCGCCGTCTGCGTCGTCGGCACCCGCCGCGTCGTCGTCGCGGTCGCCCTCCGGTGGTCTGCTGCCGGCCGACGGTCGGGCGTGGTTCGGGCCGGACCTCGACTGGGGCTCCGACGCCCCCGACGGCTACGCCGGACGACTCGGTGCGGTGCCCTCGGTGTACGGCGTCGAGATCGAGTACCCGTTCGACCGCAGCGCCCGCGAGGAGTTCCTGCGCGCCACCCGTGCCGCCGCTGCCCAGGGGGCCGTGCTCGCCGTGAGCCTCGAGCCGTCGCGCGCGCTCGACACCCTGACCCGGGCCGACGCCCGCACCGCGAACCGGCTGTTCCAGCAGGTGCACGAGCAGTACGACACCCAGCTGCTGGTCCGCTTCGCGCCGCAGATGAACGGCACGTGGGTGCAGTGGGGGCAGCAGCCGACGGCGTTCGTCTCGGCCTTCCGGACCCTGGCCGCCGCCGTCCACGCGGGCGACTCCGACGCCGCCATGGTGTGGTCGCCGTCCTACGGCGCCGGCTACCCGTTCGGCGAGTCGGCCGGACGGCTGGAGGACCTGACCGACGCCGACGTGGCGCGGCTCGACACGAACGGCGACGGCCGGCTCACCGCCGCCGACGACCCCTACGGCCCGTACTGGCCCGGTGCGAGGAGCGTCGACTGGGTCGGCCTGTCGATGTTCTCCTTCGGCAAGGGCAAGGCGACCGAGGCCGCCGGACGCGACGTCCCCCTCACGAGCAACGAGCTGCCCGAGGCCGGCGAGGTCGAGGCCCGCTTCGACGAGACCTGGGGCTACGAGGAGCCGCAGACCGCCGGTTCGTTCACCGAGCGGTTCGCGCAGGGGCAGGACCGCCCGATGGTCCTCGACACCGGCGCGCTCTACGACCACTCGCTGCGCGGCGCCGACGAGCTGGCGATCAAGCAGGCCTGGTGGCGCCAGGTGATCGCCGCCGTGCAGGACCGCCCCGAGGTGCGGGCCGTGACCTTCCTCGAGACGAACCGCCGCGAGCCGGAGGCCGGCAACCGCGTGGCCGACTGGCGGGACACCGCGGTGCCGGGCATCGCCGGGTCCTTCCGCACCGACCTCGAGCAGTCGCGGCACTTCGTCGACGGTCCCGTCACTGAACGGGTCACCCCGCAGGACGGCGCCGCCGCGATCAGCCAGGAGTACGAGACCGGCGGCGACCAGATGGCGTGGATCGTCTGGTGTGCGTTCGGTCTGGCGGCGGCGTTCCTGCTCAGCGGGATCGTGGGACGCCTGCTGCCGAGCTGGCGGTACCCCGACGACGGGAAGCCCGGGCGTGACCTCCGGCTCGACCTGTTCCGCGGCTTCATCATCCTGGCGGTGGTGATCACGCACATCGAGATCGGCGGCCCGTACTCGTACATCACGCTGCACGCGGTCGGCGCGATCACGGGTGCCGAGATGTTCGTGTTCCTGTCCGGCATGGTGCTCGGCATGACGTACCCGTTCGCCATCAAGAAGTTCGGCGAGTGGGTGGCGGCGGTCGGTGCGTGGAAGCGTGCCCGGAAGCAGTACGTCGTCACCCTCGCGGTGATCCTGGTCGTCTTCGCGCTGAGCTTCGTGCCGTTCCTGAACACCGACGCCATCACGACCTTCACCGACCGGGGCACCGGCACCGGTGGTGTCGTCGCGGAGGGCCGGGTCTACGACCTGTACCCGAACGCGATGCAGCTGCTGGCCTACCCGCCGCCCTGGTTCGCGATCCGGCAGTTCCTGCTGCTCGAGATGGGCCCGTGGCCCTTCAACATCATGGGGCTGTTCGTCGTGCTGAGCCTCTTCATCCCGCTCTGCATGTGGGTGGTCCGACGGGGCTTCTGGTGGGCGCTGCTCGTGGTGAGCTGGGGCCTCTACGCACTGCAGGCGCTCGTGCCGGAGCTGCGGCCGCTGAACTCCCAGTTCGAGTCGGTCTTCCCGCTGCTCACCTGGCAGGTCGTCTTCACGCACGGGCTCGTGCTCGGGTACTACCGACGACAGGTCATCGGGGCGCTCACCGGCCGGCTGGGCAAGGTGCTGATCGGCATCGGCATCACCGGGTACGCCCTGTTCCTGGTCTACGTCTGGGCCGGCAACCACTTCGGCTTCACGCCGGTGCCGTTCCCGGCATCGATGTACGACACCCTGTACAACACGGCGTACCAGCGCGTCGACCTGCAGTGGGGACGGCTCGTCGACATCGCGTTCTTCGCGATCGTGTCGTACGCGATCCTCACGGTGTTCTGGAAGCCGATCGCGACGGTGCTCGGCTGGCTCTGGATCCCGATCGGTCAGGCGAGCCTCTACGTGTTCGTGTGGCAGGTCTTCTTCGCGCTGGCGATCGCCTCGATCCCGGGCGTGGACTGGTACAACGGCTGGATCGGCTTCGCGGCCCACACGCTGCTGATCCTGCTCGTCTGGTACATGATCCGGAAGCGCTTCCTCTTCTCGGTCATCCCGCGCTGACGCCGCCGGTCCCGCCCGCGCGTGCTGCGGGCGGGACCGCGCGGTCGCTCCTGCCCGATCCTTCCCATCGCGCGTGCGGTGGGAAGTGGGATCGGGCGTACCGGGTGGTCCTGGTCGACCGGGTACGCCCGTTCCTGCCCGGTACGCCCGGTTCCGCCCGGCGCGCGCCGCCCCATGCCCGCCCGGCACACAGGGGCGGGGTCCGGGCGACGGACGCACGGGAGGCACGGTGCGGGTCCGACCCGCACCGTGCCTCCCGTGGGTGGTCGCGTCAGACGCGCCGGCGGCGGGCAGCCAGGGCGATGCCGAGCCCGGCGGCGATCGCCAGGGCACTGCCCGCGGCGAGCGGCAGGACGTCGGCGCCGGTGAAGGCGAGCTCGCCGGTCGGCTGACCGGTGACCGGGTCGATCACGAACGCGAACGTGGCCCACGTGGCGACGCTGCCGTCGGCGCGCTGGGCGACGAGGGTGTGCGTGCCGGACGCGAGGTCGACCGGCAGCTGGAGCGTCAGCACGCCGTCGTCGTCGCTCGCGAGGTCACCGAGGTACTCCGCGTCCGAGTGCACGAACCAGTCGAACGGGGTACCGGCCAGGGCGCGGGGGACGGTCACGGTGACGGTGCCGGCCTCGACGTCGACGGCGTCCACCCGCAGCGTGTGCGTCGCCTCCGTCAGGGTCGACAGGTCGGCGGCGACGGGAGCGTCGTCGGCCGGAGCGGTCGGCTCGTCGCCGGGCTCGCCGGGCTCGGTGGGCTCGTCGCCGGGCTCGGTACCCGGGTCGGTCGGCTCGGACGGGTCCGTCGGGCCGGTGCCGGGGTCGGTCGGCTCGGACGGGTCCGTCGGCTCGGCCGGCTTCTGCAGCGTCACCGCGTCCACCACCGACAGGTCCTCCGACCGGTACGTCGTCATCGCGATGGAGTCGCCCGAGACCTCGACGTTGGTGAAGTTCGGCGTGTACTCCTGGTTCTGCACCGCCGCGAAGTCGAACGGACCCGGCTTGATGTCGTAGTACTTGCTGCCCGACGACGAGTTGGCCGTCACGTAGAGCACCTCGTCGCCCGACGGCGTGACCTCGGCGGCCGGCTCACCGGAACCGGTCGGGGTGGTGCCGCTCATGAGGTAGCTGCGGACGTACACGTGGTCGTGGCCCATGAGCACCAGGTCCACGTCGAGCGCGCTCAGTGCCGGCGGCAGGTCGGCGCGACGCGTGATGATGTCCGAGTCGTCGGCGTGCGAGGCCGTGCTGTACACCGAGTGGTGGAACGTGACGACCTTCCAGCGGGCCTCGTCACCGTGCTCGGCGAGCACCTTTCGCGCGAACTCCGCGTGGCCGGCGTCGTCCATGTCGTTCGAGTTGAACGAGATGTAGAGCGTGTCGCCGTAGACGAACCAGTAGTCGCCGCCGGCGCGCGCGGCGTCGGGCTTGCCGTGCTCGGCGCTGACGTTCGGCAGGTTGAAGTGCTGCTCGTAGGCCAGGCTCGCGACGTCGTGGTTGCCGATGTTCGTCACGAGCGGGATGCGCTGCAGCTGGTCGGGCGAGAGGAAGCCCTCGTACTGGGCCTCGTTCGAGGCCGTGTTCACCTGATCACCGGCGGAGAACACCATCTCCGAGTCGGGGAAGGCGCGCTCGGCGACGTCGAGCGTGTCGTTCCACCCGTCGGTGTCCGAGGCCGCGTTGCCGGACGCACCGATCTGGGCGTCGCCGATGAACAGGAACGAGTAGTCGCCGTCGCCGTCACCGGTGCGGAACGTGGTCACCGGGCTCCAGCCGTCGGTGTCGCTGCCGACGCGGTACGCGTACTCGCTCGACGGCGCGAGGCCGGCGAGCGTGGCGTGGTGGTACTGCTGCCCGTCGGTGGCGGTGCCAGAGGTGCTGGCGACCTTGGTGACGCCGGTCGTCGGGAAGGCGCCGTCGACGAGCTTCGCAGCGGGGACGACCTGCGCGCCCTCGGCCGCTGCCGAGTCGGAGTACCAGGCGAGGTTGCGCGAGGAGGCGTCGGCGCCGATCGTCATCACGACGTCGGAGATCGTCGCGGGTCGCGCAGCGTCCACCGGGGTCAGGGACGGCATGTCGAAGTAGACGTCCGAGCTGTTCGAACGGCCCTGGTACAGCGCGACCGCGATGTCGTTCGCGCCCTCGTGCAGGAGCGCGGCGTCGACCGAGAACGTGCTGGTGTCCGGGTCCGACCCGTTGTCTCCGGCGTACTGCACGTTCTGCGTGACGCCGCCGTCCTCGAAGCCGGCCACCTTCGTGCCGTTCACGTACACGACGAGCGCGTCGTCGTACACGACCTCGGCGGTGAGCGACTTCCACGCGGCGAGGTCGGTCGCGTCGGCCTCGAACGAGGTCCGGAAGAAGTACGTCGGGACGTCCTTGCCGTCCGCGAGGTACTGCTCGAGCAGCGTGTCGACGGCGTGCCCGCCGCCCATGCCGGTCGCCGCGCCGTTCTTGGCACCGAACGACCCCTTCGCGGTCTTCCAGTCGCCCGTGGGCAGTGCGCCCGTCGTCCAGGCGGTGCGGTCGGTCTGCCCGGCGGCGGGGTCGGACCCGTCCTCCAGGTACTGCCACTCGGTGGTCGCCGAGGTGACGAGCGGTGCCTCCTCGGCGGAGGCGGCGGGGACGGAGCCGATCATCGTGGTGGCGGCGATCGCGGCGAGGGCCGCGGTGGCGGCTCCGACCGTGCGTGCGGTGCGCCGCCGTCGTGCGGGGTGCTGCGGGGTCATGGTGTCCTTGTCGTCGAGACCCCCTCGTGGGGGCCGTGGACATCCGAGCCGGCTGAGGTGACGTACAGGTTTCCAGCGGTCGTACGCAAGCGGAACTGTCAGCCCGCACAGCCTTCGGACCCGCGTCCGCCCGTTCCTTCCCGTACCGTCCGCGATGGCAAGCGGAATCGGGTGTACCTGGTGATCCTGGCCGACCATGTACGCCCGTTCCTGCCCGGTACGCCCGGTCCCGCCCGGCGCGCGGGGGCGGACGGGTGTACCGGCGCGCGGGTGGGCGCAGCGGGAGACGGACGGGAGGCGCGGTGCCAGCCGGCACCGCGCCTCCCCGTCGCGTCAGCGCGACGTGGTCCCCAGCGGCTGCGGGTCCACCGGGTCCGGCGGGACCGGCAGCGAGCCGCGGATCTGGTTCTGCGCCTGGCAGTCGCTCGTGCAGTTCGTCGCGCCCTGCGAGAGCTCGACCGCGTCCTCGCCGAGCACGCCGCCGAGGCGTCCGCCGGGCTGCACGGTCCAGGTCGTGGTGGTCGCGGTCTGCGAGGTCTTCGTCGCGACCTGCGGGCTGTCCTTCCCGAGGAGCATCTGGTGCGCGTCGCTGCCCGAGGACACCGCCGCGACGCCGTCGCCGAAGTTGATCTTCCCCGTGTACGGGTTCGTGAAGTAGAACAGGCCGGCGCCGAGGGTGTGCGTGAACGTCACCGGCTGCGCGAACTCGGTCTCCATCTGGAAGATGCCGCCCTGCGCGCCGTCCTTCGCCTGGATCTTGTACTTGCCCGCTCCCGTGCCGAAGATCGCGACGAGCGTGTCGTCACGGACCTCGAGCGAGGACAGCTTCGTGCCGGCGAGCTGCGCGGCCGTGAGCGACGGGACCTTCGACGCGAACACCACGGTCGGCTTCGTCACCATCCGCTGCGAGTCCGGGGCACCCGTGAGCGTGTAGTCGTAGACGCCGAGGTCGGCGACGCGGATGTCGAAGCCGTTGTGCTTCCCGCGGACCGCGATGGTGCCGGAGACGGCGACGTCCTTGAGCTTGAAGTCCTTGCCCACCGCGGGGTTCGTCGTGGTGCCGTTGACGGTGACGGCGTAGTCACCGCCCGTCGAGGTCTTGCCGGACGCGTTCGCGGGGGAGACCCCGACGAGGGCTGCTGCGGCGACGGCGCCGAGCGCGACGACCGCGGCGATGCCGGTGGAGCGGCGTCGGGAGCGCTGGGTGTGCATGTGTGCCTCCTGAGGGCGACGGTGCGGGACGGAGCGTCCCTCGGGAACGATCGTCGCCGCAGCGCCGCGCGGGCACCATCGGACCTTGGTACTAGTACCCGCTCACCAGCCGTGGTCGCGGGCCCACAGGGCGGCGCTCGTCCGGTCCGCGACCCCGATGCGTCGGAAGAGCGACCCGACGTGCACCTTCACGGTCCGCTCGGCGATCCCGAGTTCGGTCGCGATCTGGCGGTTCGACAGGCCCCGCGCGATGCGCACCAGCACGTCGCGCTCCCGCGGCGGCAGCTCCGGGCCGTCCTCCCGCGGTGCCGCTCCGGGCAGCAGTGCGCGGGCGACCCGGGGATCGATCGGGGTCTCGTCGCGCGCGGCGGCCCGCACGGCGGCGACGACCTCGTCCGGCGCGGCGTCCTTGAGCAGGTACCCGGTGGCGCCGGCCGCCAGGGCGTCGCGCACACGGCGGTCGTCCGAGAAGGTGGTGAGCACGAGCACCCGGACGGCGGGCATCGCGGTCCGGAGGCGCGCCGTCGCGGCGACCCCGCCCTCGCCCGGCATCGACAGGTCCATCACGACCACGTCCGGTGCGGTCTCGGCGGCGCGTTCGACCGCCTCCTCGCCGGTGGCCGCCTCGCCCACCACCGTGCAGTCGTCGGTCGTGCCGAGCACGGCCCGCAACCCCTGCCGGACCAGGGCGTGGTCGTCGACGAGCAGGACCCTCACCGCAGGGCCTCGGTCTCGGCGGGGACCGTCAGCTGCCAGGTCGTGCCGGCACCCGGCGCGGTCCGGAGCACGAGCGCACCGCCGGTGTCCTCGGCGACCTCGCGCAGCAGCGTCGTCCCGAGGTGTCCCGGTCGGGACGGTGCGTCGAGGAGGTCCGGCTCGAAGCCGGTCCCGTCGTCGGCGACGGTCACCCGCAGGTCCGGGCCGTCCACCCGCACCCGGACGTCGATCCGGGTCGCGCGGGCGTGCTGCGCCGCGTTCCAGACGGCCTCGCGGACGAAGCGGACGGCGGCCGTCATGGCCGCCGGCGACGCCGCGACCGTGTCGGGGACGTCGACCACGGTCATAGTCCCCGCGCCGCGGGCCCGTGCGCACGCGTCGTCGAGCGCCGCGCGGAGGCCGTCGCGTTCGGGTGCTGCCGGACGGATCGTCGACATCGAGGTGCGGAGCGAGGACACGGCGGCACGGAGGGTCGTCGCGGCCGCCCGGGTCTCGGGCACCGACCCGAGGGACAGCGCGAGCCCCGCGACGTCCTGCACGGGACCGTCGTGCAGCTCGCGGGCGAGTCGGCGCCGCTCGGCGACCTCGGCGTCGAGCGCTCGTCCGAGCAGGCGTTCGCGCTGCCGCTGGCCGGACCGGATCCGGACGAGCAGCCACAGCAGCAGCGGCACGAGCAGCACCAGCACCACCCCGACCGTGCCGAAGGCCAGGGCGGCGAACGCGCCGCGCAGGTCGGCGGCGCGGGCGAGCACGTCGCCGTACGGGCGGTACGCCTCGAAGAGCAGCGCCTCGCCGGAGGGCGTGTGCACGGCCTGGTACGCCTCGAGCAGCGGACCGTGGCCCCGCTCGTACCGGTTCTCCGCGCCCTCGAGCTCGGACACCTCGGCGTCGGAGCGGTCGGTGCGCAGCGCTTCGAGGTCCTCGTCGGACAGCGGGAAGCGCTCGCCGACCAGCCGCGGCTCGTCGGACCACAGCACCGTGCCGTCGGCCGACCAGAGCTTCATCCGGACGGTCGACCCGGCGCTGACCTGCCCGGCGAGGGCGTCGTCGAGTCGCGCGCGTGCGGCGGCACGGTCGGTGGCGCTCGCCGCGGGATCGGCGACGGTGTCGGTGAGCGCGGGTTCGACGACGATCCGGGCGAGGGCCGCGGTGTCGGCGGTCGCGTCGCGCACCGCGAACGACTCCGCGACCCGCTGCGACACGAGCGTGCCGACGGTCGCCACGGCGGCGCCGCCGACGAGCGCGGCGAGGACGACGCCGACCAGCACGCGACGCCAGGGCGTGCGACCGGTACGGCGGCGCGGGTCGGCGGCGACGAGCACGAGGGGTTCCGGGAGCGTCCCGCTGTTCCCGCTGTCCGAAGAACTTTGTCCGTGCACGGAGCAACCGTAACCCGAGCGCTGCTCGGGCCCCGATGGGACGGGACCACGGGAGCGGACCACGAGACGGACGGGAGGCGCGGTGCCAGCCGGCACCGCGCCTCCCGTCCGTCCCTGGTCGGGTCCGGAGACCGCTCGCCTCAGGCGGCCGTCGCGCGGTCCGCCGCGTGGGTGGACGCGAGCGCCTGCCGCACCGACGTCCACGCGGCGAGCCGCTCCCGGACGGCGTCGTCCCGTTCGACCTCGAGCGCAGTGGCGTGCGCCTGCTCGAGCACGTCGTCGACCACGACCCGCTGCCCGGACCGCGCCGACGCGATCGCGGCGTCGACCATCACCAGGCTCATCACGTTGCCGTGGACCTCGCCGTCGGGGACGACCCCGGTGCGGACCGCCCGGACGAACGACGCCAGCGACCCGGCGATCTCCGTCCCGACGCCCGGTGCCGCGGCCGGGGCACCCGGTGCGCCGTCGACGATGCTCGACGGGTCGTGGTCGCCGTCCCACACCGCGGAGCCGGCCGCGCCGGTAGCCCGCCAGTCGCCGTTCCACGAGGTCTCGTCGCCGGGCGCGCACCACGAACCGTCGTAGACGTACCGGACGTCGTCCTCGAACGTGAAGACCGCTGCCGCGTTCGCGTCCCCGCGGTACCAGGACCACGACGGGTTCCAGGACTCGCAGTAGACCGACACCGGGTCCCGGTCGAGCACGTAGCGCGCCGAGTCGAACGCGTGGATCGCCATGTCGAGGAGCAGGACGTCGTCCATCTCCTCGCGGAAGCCGCCGAAGTGCGGGGCCTTCGCGAAGCGCGTGTTGAGGCCGCCGACCGCGCCGAGCGCCCGGACGTGCTGCCGGAACGCGACGAGCTGGTCGTTGTACCGGCGTGACTGGGACACCATGAAGAGCTGGCCGGTCGCCTCGGCGGCCGCCGCCAGGGACAGGGCCTCGGCGACGGTCTGCGCGGCGGGCTTCTCGCCGAGCACCGGCAGGCCGGCGTGCAGGGCGTCCATCGTGACGGGGTGGTGGGCGACGGGGACGGTGATGTCGAGGACGGCCTCGGCGCCGGTGTCGGCGAGGAGCGCCGGCAGGTCGCGGCCGACCGGGATCGACGGCGCCCCGGCCAGCTCGGCCCCCGCGCGTGCGGCGTCGAGGTCGAGGTCCACCACGCCGACGAGCTCGACGTCCGGGTCCGCCGCGACGGTGCTGAGCCATGCCCGGCCCATCCCGCCCGCGCCGACCTGCACGACCCGCAGCGGGGCGTGGTCGGTCATGCGCGGGCCTCGACGGTCTCGGTGGCTGCCGCGTCCTCGGGCGCGTCGGTGGTCGCCTCGTCCTCGGGCGCGTCGGTGGTCGCCTCGTCCTCGGGGGCGTCGTCGAACGGACCGCGGTAGTGCTGGCCGTCGAAGTACTCGCCGAGGTCGTAGCGGCGGAGCGTCGGCAGCTCGCGCTCCCGCTCCGGCCGCGCCCACTCGGTGGCGTTCGCGATCACACGGCGGACGTCCTTGTGGTGGTACACGGGGAAGTCCTGGTCGCCGGGGGAGAAGTAGAAGATCTTCCCGAGCCCGCGGCGGTACGTCATGCCGCTCCGGAACACCTCGCCGCCGGTGAACCCCGAGATGAAGACCAGCTCGTCGGGCGTCGGCACGTCGAAGTACTCGCCGTACATCTCCTGCTCGGGGATGACGATCGGGTTCGGGACCCCGCGGGTGATCGGGTGCTGCGGGTTGACCGTCCAGACGAGCTCCTGGTCGTGCTCGCTCCGCCAGCGCAGCGTGCAGGTGGTGCCCATCAGCTTGCCGAAGATCTTCGACCAGTGGCCGGAGTGCAGGACCACGAGCCCCATGCCGGACAGCACGTGCTTGTGGACGCGGTCGACCACGGCGTCGTCGACGTCGGCGTGGGCGGCGTGCCCCCACCAGGTCAGGACGTCGGTCTCGGCGAGCACGGCGTCGGTCAGGCCGTGCTCGGGCTCCTGCATGGTCGCGGTGCGGACGACGGCGTCCGGCAGGTTCTCGCGGATGCCGTCGGCGATCGCGCCGTGCATGCCGTCCGGGTACCGCTCGGCGACGTGCGGCTCGACCTGCTCGTGGACGTTCTCGCCCCAGACGGTGACGCGGAGGGGGGTGCTGGTCATGGTGGGCCTTTCTGGCTCGGAGGGTGCGGGGGTCGTGTGCGGTGGCGTCGTCACTTGACGGCACCGCCGAGCGCACCCGCGGAGATGTAGCGCTGGGCGACGATCAGGAGGACCGCTGCGGGGAGGGACGCCAGGACGCTGGTCGCCATCACGGGGCCCCAGTCGGTGACGTTGGACCCGATGTAGTTGTAGATGCCGAGGGTGATCGGACGGACGGCGTCGGTGGACGTCAGGGTGAGGGCGATGAGGAAGTCGCCCCAGGCGCCGAGGAACGTGAACAGCGCCGCCGTGACGATCGCGTTGCGGCTGATCGGCAGGACGATCGACACGAAGGCCCGGAGGTCGTTCGCGCCGTCGACCAGTGCTGCCTCGACCAGGCTCGGCGGGATCGACTCCATGAACGCCCGCATGAGCAGGATCGCGAAGGGGACCTGCACGGCGCTGTCGGCGAGGATCAGACCGAGGTAGCTGTTGAGCAGCCCGACGTTGTTGAACAGCGTGTATAGCGCGTTCGCGATCACGATGCCGGGGACCATCTGCGTGACGAGCAGGACGAGCAGCAGCGTCCTCGTGCCGCGCATCCTGAAGCGCGCCAGACCGTACGCCGCCGGGGTGGCGACGGCGAGCGTCAGGACCACCGTGCCGAGGCCGATGATCATGCTCGAGACGAAGTTCTGCCCCTGCTGGGCGAACGCCGTCCGGTAGCCGGCGAAGGTCGGGTTCCACGGGAACCAGGTGGCGGTCGCGGCACCCGAGGTGGCCTGCAGGCTCGTGTTCACCATCCAGTAGACGGGGAAGATCATGATCGCGAGGAACACGATCCCGAGGACGGTGAACGGCAGGCCCTTCACCGAGCCGCGCGGGCGACGGGTGCGCTCGCTGCGTCGGCGGGTCGTGATGGCCCTGGTGGCCGTGACGGTGCTGCTCGCGAGTCCGACGCTCATTCGTCGACCGCCTTCCTGGAGATCGCGATGTAGATCATCGCGAAGACGAACGAGACGACGATGAGCACGTTGCTCACCGCGGCTCCGATGCCGAACTGGAAGTTGATGAAGGACTGGTGGTACGCGTTCGTGGCGAGCGTCTGAGTGGAGTTCGCCGGGCCGCCGCCGGTCAGGCCGAGGATGATGTCGACCACCTTCAGCGTGTAGACGACCCCGAGCACGATCACCACGCTCACGACCGACCGGATGCTCGGCCAGGTGATGTACCAGAAGGCCTTGAACCCGGTGGCGCCGTCGAGGGCACCCGCCTCGTAGAGCTCCGGCGGCACGGACTGCAGGCCGCTGTAGAGGATCGTCGTGTTGAAGGGGATACCGAGCCAGACGTTCACGCCGATCACGGCGATGAGGGCGAGGCTCGGGCTGACCAGCCACGGCACCGGGCCGATGCCGACGACCCCGAGCAGCTGGTTCAGGGCGCCGCTGTCCTGGTCGAGGAGCCACTTCCACACCGCGCTCGACGCGATGAGGGGCAGCAGCCAGGGCAGGAGGAGCAGGCCGCGGAGGAAGCCGGACAGCGGGAAGTGCCGCCGGAAGAACAGTGCGAGGCCGAGCCCGAGGACGAACTGCAGCACGATGGAGCCGGCCGTGAACAGGGCGGTGTTGACGACGCTCGTCGTGAACACGCTGCTCGAGAAGACCGAGACGTAGTTGGCGAAGCCCACCCAGGGCGCCTCGCCGGTGAAGAAGGTCTTGGTCGTGTAGTCCTGGAACGACATCACGACGTTCTTGACGACCGGGTAGCCGAAGAACACGGCGACGAAGACCGCCGCCGGGACGACGAACAACCAACGGGTGAAGCCGGAGCGGAGCCGCGCGCGGCGCTGTCCCGGGCGGACGGAGGCCGCGGGCGTGGTCGCCCTGGGCCGGATCTGTGTCGAGGCGCTCAATGTCAGGTCCTTTGCGTCTGGGGACGGGAGGAGCCGGTCGTGCGGACCGGCTCCTCCCGTTTCCGCTACTGGTTCTGCGACTGCGCCTGCTCGAGCGCCTGCTCGGGGTCGGCCTTGCCGGTCAGCGCGAGCTGGACGGCGGTGTAGATCTTCGTGGCGGCCTTGGGCCAGTCCGGGCCGAGCTCACCGGTGCGGGCGCGGGCGGTCTGCACCGTGGTGACGAACGAGGCGACGTCGGCGTGGTCCTTCGCCCAGGCCTTGCCGACCTCGATGTTGGTCGGCACGTTGCCGCTGACGCCGGCCAGGACGGCCTGCATCTTGTCGCTGTTGAGGCACCCGACGAACTTGCCGGCGAGCTGCATGGTGTCCTTGTCGCCGGTCTGCGGGACGGTGAACGCCTCGCCGCCGAGCGGGGCGACGGTCTCCGAGCCGGTGCGGGTCGGGATCGGGACGCTGTCGAACTGCAGGTCCTTCGCCTTCTTCAGTGCCGGCAGCTGCCACGGGCCGTTGATCATCATCGCGGCCTTGCCCGCGATGAACTGGTTGTTGACGTCGGCCTGCGCCCAGTTGATCGAGCTCTTCGACATCGAGCCGTCGGCCTGCAGGTCCTGCACGAGCTGGAGCGCCTGCGCCGCCTCCGGCGTGGCGATGTCCTTCTCGTCACCGCCGTTCGACCAGAAGAAGGGCAGGAACTGCCAGGTGCCCTCGTAGGTGTTGATGTTGCTCATCGCGAAGCCGTAGGTCGACCCCTTCGTCAGCGTCTTCGCGGCGGTCTTGAGCTCGTCCCACGTCTTCGGCGGCTGGACACCGGCGTCCGCGAGCAGCTTCTTGTTGTAGTACAGCGCGATCGAGTTCGTGTTCGGCTGCAGGCCGTAGAGCTTGCCCTCGAACGTGTTCGCGCCCTTGACGCCGGGGACGTCGTCGTCCGCGTCGAGGCCGTAGTCGGACAGGTCGGAGAGCGCGCCGGACGAGGCGATCTGCTGCACGTCGGGGTTGTCGAGCATGAGGACGTCGGGCAGGGTCCGCGACGACGCCTGCTGCAGCACCTTCGAGATGAGGCCGGCTCCGGCGACGTGGTTGCTCTTCACCTCGACACCGACGTCCTTCGCGCACTGCTGGTACACGGGGTCGTAGTTCGCGTCGTAGTAGTCCTCGATCGTGAGGGTCTTGCCGCCGCCGGACGACGAGGCGTTCCCGGAGCCGGAGCAGCCGGCCAGGACGAGGGGGACCGTCGCGGCGACTGCCACGGCGCCGACGAGGGCGCGGGTCCTGCGGGACGTGGAGCGGGAACCAGGCTTCATTGCACTGCTCTTCTCTTCGCGTTTGCGGGGGAGGACGCGGTGCGACGACTCCACTGACGTCGTCGTCGCGGTGGTCCTGGGGCGAGAAGCTAACAGAAAAGCGCTTCACCTGTAAAGCGCTTTTCTCGATCGGGGCGAGAGATATGCTCGTACCATCCGACCGCTCCAGGAGGCGTGATGGCGACGATGCAGCAGGTGGCCGACCGCGCGGGCGTCTCCATCGCGACGGTGTCCTTCGTCGTGAACGGCACGAAGTACGTCACCCCCGCGACGACCGCCAAGGTGACCGCCGCCATGCGCGAGCTGAAGTTCCGGGGGAACGTCGTCGCACGGGCGCTCGCGAGCCGGCGGACCCGCATCGTCGCGCTGCTCTTCCCGACCACCGGCAACCGCTTCAGCTCCACCACGTCCGACTTCTTCATGAGCGCCGCCGAGCGGGCGTCCGAGCGCGGGTACCACCTGGTGCTCTGGCCCGTGGACCCCGCGGGAGAGGACCTCGACGACCTCGTCTCCGGCGGGCTCGTCGACGGTGTGGTCCTCATGGAGGTGCGGATGGAGGACCCCCGGGTGGTCAAGCTCGCCGACCTCGGCGTGCCCTTCACCCTGATCGGCCGGACGCGGGACAGCACCGCACTGCCGTTCGTCGACATCGACTTCGAGACCACGATCGAGGACGGCCTCGACCACCTGCAGGGCCTCGGGCACCGTCGCTTCGGGCTGGTGCTCGAGAACCTCGAGGGCACGCCGATGGCCGGGTACGCCCCGCACCTCCGGGTCGAGGACACCTTCCGGCGCTCCGTGGTCGACCGGGGCTGCACCGGCACCGTGGTGTACGCCGGTCCGGGCAGCGACGGCGGACGCGAGGCCGCGCGCGAACTCCTCGACGCCGACCCGGACGTCACCGCCGTGCTCGTGATGAAGGACGACTCGGCGGCCGGGCTCCTGGTCGGGATGTACGCCGCCGGGCGCCGCGTGCCCGACGACGTCTCGGTCCTGAGCATCGCGTCCTCCGCTGCGGCCGGCGACCAGCACCACCCGCGGCTCTCGGTGATGATCGCCCCGGGTCGGGAGCTCGGCGTCCGCGCGGCCGATGCCCTGATCGACCAGCTCGACGGCACCTCGGCCGAGCTCCCGCACTTCCTGCTGCCGTGCGAGCTGCGCCCCGCCGAGTCGACCGCCGCCGCGCCCACGCGCTGACGCGGACGCGCTGCGCGAGGCTCGCCGCTGCGGACACTTTCGTGGCACGCGCCCCGCGAAAGTGTCCGCCTGGCCGAGACTCGGGCGCCGGCGAACGCGGTGTGGCCGGGCCGGCCGCCGGACGGGAGGCGCGTGCCGGGGTCGCCCCGCTCCTCCCGTCCGCCCCGCGCGAGCGACAGTGCTGCGCGAGGCTCGCCGCGGCGGACACTTTCGTGGCACGCGCCCCGCGAAAGTGTCCGCCTGGCCGAGACTCGTGCGCCGCCCCGCCACGCACCGCACCGCCACCGCACCGCACCTGTGCGTGCACTCAGGCTCGCTTGCCAGGGTGGACGGACAGGTACGCCGGGTGCACCGCCGCACCCCTCGTCGAGGAGGACGCATGGCCATCGACCGCAGACTCTTCCTGCTCGGGGGCGCGGGGGTGCTGCTGCTCGCCGGCTGCTCGACCCGACCCGAGCGCACGACCGTCGAGCAGTGGCCGACGGAACCGCCGGAGGGCGACGTCACGATCAGCTGGTGGGCCGGGCAGATCGCCTCGAAGGACGGCGGGGACCTCCGCCGGCAGCTCATCGCGGAGTTCCAGAAGGAACACCCGAACATCCGCGTCCGGATCGTCAGCGCGCCGAGCGACACCGACACGAACCGGACGAGCCTGACGACGCAGATCGCCGCCGGCAGCCCCACGCCCGACGTCTACCTCGGCGACGTCGCCTGGCCGGGGCAGTTCGCGAAGAACAAGCTCGCGACCCCGGTGAACCAGCTCGTCGGCGAGGACTTCTTCGAGCAGTTCCCCGAGGGTCTGCGGCAGGCGGCGAGCGTCGACGGGACCTACTACATGTTCCCGCTCTACATCGACGAGTCGTTCTTCCTGTACCGGCAGGACCTGCTCGACAAGCACGGGTTCCAGGTGCCGCGCTCGTGGGAGGAGGTCAAGGACACCGCCGCGAAGCTCGTCGACACCGGCGACGTCGACTACGGCTTCGCGTTCCAGGGCGACGTCTACGAGGGCCTGACCTGCAACGTCACGGAGTTCGTGGCGGACGCCGGCGGCTCGCTCCTCAACGACGACCTGACGAAGCCCGAGACGACGAGCTCCGAGACGAAGCGCGCGTTCGAGTTCATGCGGTCGCTCATCACCGACGGCGCCAGCCCCCGGGCCACCCTGACCTACCAGGAGCAGGACACGAACGACGCCTTCTCGGGCGGGCGCGCGGCGTTCCTGCGCAACTGGTCGTACGCCTGGGGGATCGCGAACGGTCCGGACTCGGCGGTCGCCGGCAAGGTCGGGCTCGCGGCGCGCCCCACCTTCGACGGCATGCAGGACCACCACTCGACGATCGGCGGCTGGGGGAACTACATCAACCCGCACACGCAGCAGCCGGCCGCCGCGCTGACCTTCGCGTCGTGGATGTCGAGTGAGACGGCGCAGCAGTTCCTCACCCGCGAGGGCGGGGTCTTGCCGGCGCGCAGCGCGAGCCTCGTCAGCGAGGACGCGAAGCGCCAGCAGCGCCCGACCTACGACACCGCCGCGGGCATCACGCTCGTGCCCCGCCCGACCTCCACGGCGTACTACCCGAAGGTCTCGCAGGGCGTCTACCAGAACGGCAACAGCATCCTCGGCGGGCAGGCGTCGGTCGACGGCGGCACCGGCGCGATGGCGTCGGCGATCTCGCTCGCCCTGTCGGGGGAGGCGCTGTGAGCGCCGGCACCGAGATGCGTGCGGCAGCGACGCGGTCGCAGACGACGGGCGCGGGGCGGACGGGAGGCGCGGGTCGCCACGACGGGTACCGCCCGACGACGGGGCGGTCGCGCATGGAGCGCATCCGTGCGCGGGGTGCGTGGGGCTTCGCCGCCCCGGCGCTCCTGGTCGTCGCCGCGGTCACGATCTTCCCGGTGGTGTACTCGATCGTCCTGAGCTTCGCGGACGTCGAGATCGGCTACGACGGGTTCAGCATCCAGGGCTTCGGCCTCGGCAACTACGCGGCGCTGCTGCAGAGCGCCGACTGGTACCGGGCGCTCGGCTTCACGGTGCTCTACACGGTCGTGACGGTGTCGGTCGAGCTCGTGCTCGGCATGCTCGTCGCCCTCGTGCTCGAACGGCTCGGGGTCACCCGCGGCTGGATGCTCGCGCTGCTCCTCGTGCCGTGGTCGCTCGTGACGATCGTCAACGCGCAGCTCTGGAAGTACATCTACGACTCGACGTACGGCGTCGCGACGTGGTTCTTCGGCCTGTTCGGCGACGCGCCGGTCATCCTCGGCGAACCGGTCCCCGCGATCACCGGGCTCATGGTGGCCGACATCTGGAAGACGACGCCCTTCGTGGCCATCATCCTGCTCGCCGGCCTCGTGCAGATCTCGGAGGACCTCTACGAGGCCGCCGAGCTCGACGGGGCGAACGGGTGGCAGACGTTCTGGCGGGTCGTCGTCCCGCAGCTGACCCCGACCCTGACGATCGCGGTGCTCTTCCGCGTGCTGCAGGCGTTCGGCGTCTTCGACCTGCCGTTCGTGCTGACGAACGGCGGGCCGGGCACCACCACCCAGTCGCTCGCGATCATGGGCTACAAGGTGCTCTTCCAGGACATCAACATCGGACCGGGCGCCGCGATCGCGACGAGCACCGCGGTCATCGTGGCCGTCGGGTGCCTGCTGTTCCTGCGGGCGTTCCGGAACCAGGCGAAGGGAGGGGATGCCTGATGCCCCGTCAACGTGTCCGCAAGGGCTGGCGGAAGTGGGTCAACACCGTGAACGTCAGCGGTGTCGTCATCGCGGTGCTCACGGCGCTGCCGCTGTACTGGCTCGTGTCGACGTCGCTCAAGCCGTCGTCGGAGATCGCCCAGTCGCCGCCGACGATCTGGCCCCGGTCGCTGACCTTCGACAACTTCGTCGTGGCCTTCCGGGACAACGCGCTCGGTCAGTACATGGTGAACAGCGTGATCGTGTCGGTGTCGACGACCGTGATCGTGCTCGCGCTGTCGTTCCTCGCCGGGTACGCCCTCGCCGGTCGGTGGATCAAGGGCCGCACGGCGATCATGACGTCGCTGCTCATGCTCTCGGTCTTCCCGGCGATCGCCGTCCTGACCCCGCTGTACCTGCTCGAGCGGAACCTCGGTCTGCTCAACTCGTACCCGGGCCTGATCATCCCGTACGTGGCGTTCAACCTGCCGTTCGCGATCTGGATCATGCGGAACTACCTGCAGGGGATCCCGTCGACCATCGAGGAGGCGTCCGAGATCGACGGCGCCGGCGCCTGGCGCACCGTCCTGTCGGTGATCCTGCCGATGGCGAAGCCCGGGCTCTTCACGGTCGGCGTGTTCACGTTCACGGCGTCGTGGAGCGAGTTCCTCATGGCGCTGACGTTCAACAGCGAGAACTCGTTCCGGACGATCCCGGTCGGCATCGCCCTGTTCGGCACCCAGTTCACCGTCCCGTTCGCGCAGATCTTCGCCGCCAGTGTCGCCGCGACGGTCCCGATCGTCATCCTCGTCCTGGTGTTCCGCCGGTCGATCGTGTCGGGCCTGACCTCGGGCGCGGTGAAGGGCTGAGACCCGGTCCCGGTACCCGGTGCGGGTCCCGGATCGGCCCCATGACGGACGGGAGGCCCGTGGCGATCCCGCCACGGGCCTCCCGTCCGTCTGCCGGTGCCGTCGTCAGCGACCGGTCCGACGTGGTGCCGTCAGTGCCGCCCCTCGCGGGCGGTGTCGGTGAAGAAGTCGGCGTACAGGCCGTTGGCGTCCTGCAGCTCGCCGTACTTCCAACGCTTGCGCATGCGACGGAACGTCTCGATGCGCACCGGGTCGATGCCCGGTTCGGACTGGTACGAACCCATCGGTCCTCCCGTTTCCCTGTTGCTCACCCCCGACCGGGGGTACCCACCGGAGACGCTACGGGCTCGCGCCCCCTGCGTCCGGCAAGATAGATCGGGAATCTACCTAACTGCGCTTGTTGGACAAACGTCCGAGGGGGGTCCTCGACCGCCCGTACCCTGCCGTCAAGGGGTCGGAGCGCCGTGCTCGAGCGCCTCGATCACACGGTCGATCACCCGCACGTACCGGTCGCTCTCGCGTTCGGAGAAGGAGGACAGGAGCTCGTGCAGATGCTCGTTCGTACTGTCCATCGCGACGGCGTACGCACGCTGCGTCTCGGGCGTCAGCTCGATGAAGCGGCTGCGTCCGTCGTCCGGGTTCGGGACGCGGCACAGGTGCCCGGCGCGTTCCAGGCGGTCGACCGTGCCGGTGATCGCCGGACCCGAGAGGCCGAGGTGCGACACCAGGTCCTTCACCCGCACGCGGCGCCCGGCCGCGGCCGCCCGTGCGACGAACTGCAGCACGGTGAGGTCGGAGCCCGACACGGACAGTCGCTCGCGGAGCCGGCCGCGCAGGGCGCCCATCGCCGCCTCGAGCCGGGTGATCGCCGCGGTCAGGTCGATCTCACTCACGTGGTCGTCCCTCCGGTGCGTGTCGGTCGTCCGCGACGTTACGCCGCCCTCACCCTGCAACCGTATCCGGAGAACGCGAACCATGGCGCAATGCGGATGATCGAGCCCGGACGGAGTCGTCGTGGCTGACCCGCTGATCGAGGCGTTCGGCGCCGAGGAGACGATCGCGCCGGTGCGCTTCGAGGTCGCCGGCACGCGTCCCGAGGCCGCCGTCCGCGACCTCGGCGGCGTCTACGCGGGGGAGCGGTGGAGCGCTGCGCCGTCGAACGGACGGTTCGACTACCGGTACACGGCGATCGGTGACAGCGAGGTCACCATCCGCCGCTCGCAGATGCACGGCGAGATCCGCGGGCACATGCCCGGCGGCGGTGACTACGTGGTGACGTGGATCAGCGCGGGGACCGGCGAGCTCGAGATGCGCGGTGAGCGGTGGCCGATGGAGCAGGACGTCCCGGTGATGTTCCCGGCCGACGAGGAGTTCTCGTTCGTCACGGCCGACTACGACCAGCGGCTCGTGCACTTCGACCGCGAGTTCGTGCGCCGGGTGGCCGCGTCGCGCGTCGACGGCGGGAGCGCCCTGCGGTTCGACCCGCGCCGTGGCGCTGCCGAGACGGTGCACCACCGATGGCAGGGAGCGCTGACGGCGCTCTCGCGCGCGCTGCGCATCGGCGGCCCGGACTCGGACGCCTGGCAGGACGCGAAGGTCACCGCGGCCGAGGTCTTCCTCGACATGTTCCCGCCGCAGACGGGCGGGTTGCCCGACGTCCTGGAGCAGCCCCGGAACGCCCGGCTGCGCGCCGCGGTGGAGTACATCCACACGCACGCTGCCGAACCGGTCACGATCGTGGACCTCTCCGAGGCGGCGGGGCTCAGCGTCCGCTCCGTGCAGGAGTCGTTCCGGCGCGTGTTCGACGTGTCGCCGCTGACGTACCTGCGGCAGGTTCGGCTCGACCGCGTGCACGAGGAGCTCCTCGAGGCGGGGCCGCAGGCCGGTGCCGTCGGCGACGTCGCTCGGCGGTGGGGGTTCGCGCACCTCGGGCGGTTCTCGGCGTCGTACGCCGAGCGCTTCGGCGAGTACCCGAAGCAGACGCTGCGGCGCTGACGCGGGCGCGCGGCGACTCGCTCCGCGGGTGTCGAACCACGGAACCGACGTCGAACCACGCGTCGCGAGTGGTTCGACGTCGCAAGCGTGGTTCCACTCCCGAGTGCGCCGCGCCGGGCAGCGCCGCGCGGCGTCAGGCGGCCGCGGGCGCCGGCGCCGTGCTGCTCCGCACCCGGAGCGTCGACCGCAGCCGCACGTGGTCGCTCGTCGGCTCGCCGCGGAGCATCGCCATGAGCATCGCGACCGCGCTCGCGCCGAGGTCGGCGAGCGGCTGCGCCACGGTCGTGAGCGGCGGCGTGGTGGTCGAGGCCTGCGGGACGTCGTCGAACCCGACCACCGACAGGTCCTCCGGCACCCGGAGCCCGAGCGTCGCGGCGGCGTGGAGCACGCCGATGGCCGACGAGTCGTTCGCGGCGAACACCGCGGTCGGGCGGTCGGGCAGCGTGAGGAGCTCGTGCGCGACCGCCGCGGAGCGCTCCTCCTGGTAGTCACCGGCACGGACCAGGCGTTCGTCGACCGCGACCCCGGCGGCGGACAGGGCCTCGCGGAAGCCGGTCTCGCGCAGCTGGGACGACGCGAGGTCGCCGCGGCCCTGCACGTGGGCGATGCGGGTGTGCCCGAGCGCGAGCAGGTGCTCGACGGCGTCACGGGCGCCGGCGGCGTTGTCGGTGTCGACCGTCGCGTGGCCCTCGGGGCCGGTGTGCGGGTCGATGGCCACGACGGGGATCGACGACCCGGAGAGCGCCGCGGAGGGCGTGACGACGATCGCGCCGTCGATGAGCGTGCCGGACAGGCGGGACAGCGACCGGCGCTCCCACCCCGGGCGCCCGGTGCCGGCCTCGAGCCCGGCGTAGGCGAGGAGCTCGTACCCGCTGCCGATCGTCGCGGCGGACACGCCACGCAGGAGCTCGGTCGAGAACGGCTCGAACTCGGGCACGAGGATCCCGATGACGTTCGTGCGGGAGCTCCGCAGGCTCCGGGCGACCAGGGACGTCTCGTAGCCGAGGCGCTCGACGACCTCCTGCACCCGGACCATCGTCGCGGGGGCGACCCCGTCGCGGTTGTTGACGACCTTCGAGACGGTCGGGATCGAGACGCCGGCGGCGCGCGCGACGTCCGCGATCGTGACCCGGCCCGGCCCGGGCGGGTGGTCGACGACGGTCTCCATGTGCACACCGTACCGCCGGAGACGCTTTCCGCCAGTGCGCGGATCACGGTTGGAAAACGTTATCGATAACGATTGACAAGGCCGTGCAGCACCTGGCACGCTCTCCGCAGCGGCATCGACTGCCGCGAACGTCAACGACGACACCGAGGAGTTCCACGATGACGAGGAAGATCCGTGCCGCGGCAGCCATCGCGCTGATCGGGGCGACCGCGCTCACAGCAGCCGGCTGCTCCGCCGGCAGCGACGCTTCGAGCGACGGCGGGAAGGTCTCGATGACCTTCTGGCACAACTCCACCACCGGCCCGGGCAAGGCCTTCTGGGACCAGACGGTCAAGGACTTCGAGGCGAAGAACCCGAACGTCACGATCAAGGTCCAGGCGATCCAGAACGAGGACCTGGACGGCAAGCTCCAGACCGCGCTCAACTCGGGCTCCGCCCCCGACGTGTTCCTGCAGCGCGGCGGCGGCAAGATGGCCGCCATGGTCAACGCCGGCCAGCTCCTCGACATCTCCGACTCGATCGGGTCGACGGCGAAGTCGCAGATCAGCGACGGGTCGTTCAAGGGCTACCAGCAGGACGGCAAGACCTGGGCCATGCCGGTCGACGTCAACCCCGAGGGCATCTGGTACAGCCAGGACCTGTTCAAGCAGGCCGGCATCGAGGGCACCCCGACCACGATGGAGGAGCTGAACGCCGACATCCAGAAGCTCAAGGACGCCGGCATCCAGCCGGTCGCCGTGGGTGCGAAGGACGCCTGGCCGGCAGCGCACTGGTACTACAACTTCGCGCTCCGCGCCTGCTCCGAGAGCGTGCTGAACAAGACCGCGCAGGACCTCAAGTTCACGAACGCGTGCTGGAAGCAGGCGGGCGAGGACACGAAGGACTTCTTCGACACGAAGCCCTTCAACGACGGCTACCTGACCACCGCCGCACAGCAGGGCGCCGGCAGCTCCGCCGGTCTCGTCGCGAACCACAAGGCCGCCATGGAGCTCATGGGAGCCTGGGACCCGGGCGTGATCTCCTCGCTCACCCCGGACGGCAAGCCGCTGTCCGACCTCGGCTTCTTCCCGTTCCCGGAGGTCTCCGGCGGCAAGGGTGCTCCCGGTTCGATGATGGGCGCCGTCGACGGGTACTCCTGCTCGGCGCAGGCCCCGAAGAAGGCCTGCACGGACTTCCTGAACTACATGACCGAGAAGGACGTGCAGGAGAACTACTACAAGGCCTTCAACGCCATCCCCGCCAACAAGTCGGCCCAGTCGGTCGTCACCGAGCCGTACCTGAAGAGCGTCCTCGAGGCGTACAACAAGGCGCCGTTCGTCTCGAACTACCTCGACACCGTCTACGGCCAGAACGTCGGCAACGCGCTCAACACCAGCGTCGTCAACCTCCTCGCCGGCAAGGGGTCCGTCTCGGACATCGTGTCGACCGTGAACCAGGCAGCAGCGAAGGGCTGACACCCATGACCACCTCCGTCGCACCCCGCTCCGAAGCGGAGCGGTCCGGGACGGGGCGTCGCCCGGGCGGGGCCGACGGTTCGCCGTCGGCCCCGGCCCGCCGGGCCCGCAGGGGCAACGACGTCCGCACCCGGATCGAGATCGCCGTCCTGGCCGGCCCGGCCACCGTCATGTTCGTCGGGTTCGTCATCCTGCCCGTCGTGCTCGCCGCGTACTACGGCTTCTACAAGTGGCAGGGGTACGGCACCCCGACCGACTTCGTCGGTCTGCAGAACTACGCGATCATCTTCACCGACCCGGACTTCCGGGGCGTGCTCTGGCACAACCTCTTCATCGTCGTCGGGTCGCTCATCGTGCAGGGCCCGATCGCGATCGTCCTCGCCCTGCTGCTCAACCAGCGGATCCGCGGGCGCGGCCTGATCCGCGTCCTCATCTTCGTGCCGTACGTGATCTCCGAGGTCATCGTCGGCACCGGCTGGAGCCTCATGCTCCAGTCGAGCGGGGCCGTGAACGACCTCCTGCAGGCCGTCGGCCTCGGGGCCCTCCGCAACGACTGGCTGAGCAACCCGGACATCGCGATCTGGACGCTCCTCGCGATCATCTCGTGGAAGTACATCGGCTTCGCGGTGATCCTGTTCCTCGCCGGCCTGCAGAGCATCCCCGAGGAGCTGTTCGAGGCCGCGCAGCTCGACGGCGCGAGCTACTGGCAGATCCAGCGGCGGATCACCCTGCCGCTGCTCGGCCCGACCATCCGGATCTGGGCGTTCCTGTCGATCATCGGCTCGCTCCAGCTGTTCGACCTCGTCTACATCATCTGGGGTCAGTACATCGCCGCCACGGCCGGGACCTCGACGATGGCGACCTACATGGTCGCCAACGGTCGGCTCTCCGGCAACTACGGGTACGGCAACGCCGTCGCCGTGGTCATCTTCCTCATCTCGTTGGTCGTCGCCCTCGTCTACCAGCGCTTCGTCCTGCGCCGCGACACCGCCGGCGCCCTGACCGAGAAGGGCGACCGATGACCGCCACCGCCTCCATCGTCGCGCCGAACCGTCGGCGCTCCGCCGACCACGGTCCGGTCCGCAAGGAACGCAACCTCGGCACGTACTTCATCGCACTCGTGTTCATCGCGGTGTGCATCGCCCCGGTCGCGTACATCATCCTGGGCGGCTTCCGCACCAACTCGCAGATCACCGCGAGCCCCGCCGGCCTGCCGTCGCCGTGGCAGATCGGGAACTACGTCTCGGTCCTGACGAGCGGCGTCTTCTGGCAGCAGCTCGGCAACTCCGTGATCGCGGGCGTCACCACCACGGTCGGCGTCGTCGTGCTCGGCCTCATGGTGAGCTTCGTGCTCGCCCGCTACCGCTTCCGCGGCCGCGGCGCGCTGTACTCGCTGTTCGCCGCCGGCCTGATGTTCCCGATCACCGTCGCCATCACGCCGCTCTACCTGCTCGTGAAGGACCTCGGGCTGACGAACAACCTGGCTGGCGTGATCCTGCCGCAGATCGCCTTCGCCCTCCCGACGACCGTCATCATCCTCGTGCCGTTCCTCCGGGCGATCCCGGACGAGCTCGAGGAGGCGGCCTCGATCGACGGTGCGAGCCGACTCGGGTTCTTCTTCCGCATGGTCGTCCCGCTGTCCCTGCCGGGCGTCGTGACCGTCGGGATCCTCGCGTTCATCGGCAGCTGGAACAGCTACATCCTGCCGCTGTTCATCCTCAACGACGCGTCCGCCTACACGCTGCCCCTCGGCGTCCAGGCGTTCTCGTCGCAGTACTCCGTCGACACGGCGCGGGTGCTCGCGTTCACCTCGCTCTCGATGATCCCGGCGCTCGTGTTCTTCGCGATCTTCCAGCGCCGCATCGTCGGCGGTCTGACCGGGGCGGTGAAGGGGTGACCGCGCTCGACGCGACGACGCACCCGACGGACGGACGGGAGGCGCGTGGCGGCACCGGCACGCGCCTCCCGTCCGACGCCACCCACCTCGACGACGCGACGGGCCCGGACCGCGTGACCGCGCTGCTGGCCGCGATGACGCTCGAGGAGAAGACGGCGCAGCTCGTCGGCTACTGGCTCGACCAGGACGGCGTCGTCGCCCCGATGCAGGGCGAGATGGCGGCGGTCCAGGACGGCGACACGCTGACCGACGTCACCCGGCACGGCCTCGGCCAGTACACCCGCGTCTACGGCACCCGGCCCGTCGAACCCGACGAGCGTGCCGCGTGGCTGTGGGCGGAGCAGCGGCGGCTCAAGCGCGAGACGCGCCTGGGCATCCCCGCGCTCGTCCACGAGGAGTGCCTGACCGGGCTCGCCGCCTGGCAGGCCGCCACCTTCCCGACCCCGCTCGCCTGGGGGGCGTCCTTCGACCCCGAGCTCGTCGAGCAGGTCGGCGCGGTCATCGGCCGGTCGATGCGCGAGCTCGGCGTCCACCAGGGGCTCGCCCCCGTGCTCGACGTCGTCCGTGACCCGCGGTGGGGCCGGGTCGACGAGTGCATCGGCGAGGACCCCTACCTCGTCGGCACGGTCGGCACCGCCTACGTCCGCGGCGTCCAGAGCGCCGGTGTCGACGCGACGCTGAAGCACTTCCTCGGCTACTCGGCCTCGCGGGCCGGACGGAACCACGCGCCGGTGCACGCCGGGCCGCGCGAGGTGGCCGACGTCTTCCTGCCGCCGTTCGAGATGGCCCTGCTCGACGGGGGCGCCCGGAGCGTCATGAACTCGTACGCCGAGGTCGACGGCGTGCCCGTCGCGGCGGACCCGACGCTGCTCACCGACCTGCTCCGCGACCGTCTCGGCTTCGACGGCACCGTCGTGGCGGACTACTTCTCGGTCGCGTTCCTCGAGGTCATGCACGGTGTCGCCCGCGACCGCGGCGAGGCGGCCGCGATGGCGCTCGAGGCCGGCATCGACGTCGAGCTGCCGACGGGGGACGCCTACCTGGCGCCGCTCGTCGAGCGCGTCCGGAACGGCGAGGTCGACGAGGCGCTCGTCGACCGGGCCGTGCTCCGGGTGCTCCGCCAGAAGGAGCGACTCGGCCTGCTCGACCCCGACGCGTTCGAGGACGAGCCGCCGACCGGCGTGGACCTGGACTCCGCGGAGCACCGTGCCCTCGCACGCCGGCTCGCGGCGGAGTCGCTGGTGCTGCTGTCGAACGACGGCGTGCTGCCCCTCGGCGGCGCGACCGGTCCCGACGCAGCCGGTCCCGACGCAGCCGCCGGCGACGCCGGCCACCACACCCCGGGCGCCGTCCTGCAGGGTCCGGTCGCGGTGATCGGCCCGAACGCCCACCGCGCCGAGGCCCTGCAGGGCTGCTACTCCTTCGCGAACCACGTGCTCGCCTCGCACCCCGGGCTGCCGCTCGGCTTCGCGATCCCGACGGTGCTCGAGGCCCTGCGGGACACCCTCGGCTCCGACGTCGTCCGGTACGCCCGCGGCGCCGACGTCGAGGGCGGTGACCGTGACGGTTTCGCCGAGGCGGTCGCGACCGCACGGGACGCCGCGGTCGCCGTGGTCGTCGTCGGCGACCAGGCCGGGCTCTTCGGTCGCGGCACCGTGGGCGAGGGCAACGACTCCGAGTCGCTCGACCTGCCCGGCGTGCAGCGCGAGCTCGTCGAGGCGGTCGTGGCGACCGGCACCCCGACCGTGGTGGTGCTGCTGACCGGTCGTCCGTACGCGATCGGCTGGGCGCTCGACGGCGACCAGCCGAAGCCCGCGGCCGTCGTGCAGGCGTTCTTCCCCGGTGAGGAGGGCGGTCCCGCGATCGCCGACCTGCTCACCGGTGCCGCCGCCCCCTCCGGTCGGCTCCCGGTCTCGCTGCCGCGCTCGGCCGGGGCGCAGCCGTACTCGTACCTGCACCCGCGCCTCGGCGGCCCGTCGGACGTCACCGCGACCGACTCGACGCCGGTCCGGCCGTTCGGCTTCGGCCTGACGTGGACGTCGTTCGCGTACGAGGACCTCGTCGTTGACGACACGGTCGCCACCGACGGCGCGTTCACGGCCGAGGTCACCGTCCGGAACACCGGGGAACACGACGGCGACGAGCTCGTGCAGCTCTACGGGCACGACCGGCAGGCGTCGGTCACGCGTCCGGTCGCGCAGCTGCTCGGCTACGCGCGGGTCGCCGTGCCGGCCGGGCAGACCGTGCGGGTCCGCTTCGACGTACCCGTGCAGCGGTTCGCCTTCACCGACCGGGCGATGCGCAAGGTGGTCGAACCCGGCGACGTCGAGGTGTGGGTCGCGTCCGACGCGGCGGCGTCGCGGCCGGGAGGCCCGCTGGACACCGGCGGGATCGTCGCGTCCGGCGACGGGCCGGTCCGGCACGAGGTGCCCGGTTCGGCGACCCCGCGTGCGGTCCTGCGCGTGGACGGCGCGGTGCACGAGGTCGGCCGCGAGGACCGGCGCACGGTCAGCTGGACGGTCGTCTGACCCGTCCCCGCCGCGGAGCACCCGGGACGGTGCTCCGCGGCGGTCGCGCGTCGCGCGTCCTCCGCTCAGGCGCGTCCCGCGCCCGCTCCGGGGTCGCTCCGGGCCGCCGACCGGTAGCGTGTGACCCGTCCACGTCGGGCCGCGTCCCGCTGCGCCACCACGCAGCGGCGGTCCCGACGGATCAGGGAGGGCAGGACGGATGAGCACGGAGGACCGGGCACGCGTGCGGGGTGCACTCGTGGCTGCGCTGGACGTCGTCGACGCCCCGCCCGCGGAGCGCTTCGAGCGCATCGTCCGCGTCGCCCGCGAGGTCTTCGACGTCCCGCTGTCGTACATCAACGTCCTCGACGCGGACCTGCTGCACACCCTCACCCCGAACGTCCCCGACGAGCTCGCCTCGGGCCCGATCGGCTGGTCGTTCTGCCAGCTCACGATCCGGGACACCGGACCGACCGTCATCCTGGACACCGCCGCCGACCCCCGGACCGCGGACCTGCCGGGCGTGACGAACCGTGGCATCCGGTTCTACGCCGGCGTCCCGCTGACCATCGCCGGCGGGGAACCCGTCGGGACGCTCTGCCTGATGGACACGGAACCGCGCGAGTTCTCCGCCCAGGACACCGCGGCGCTCATCGACCTCGGGCGGTGGGCGGAGCGGGCGCTCGGGCAGGGGCTGCACCACGACCGGCTGCTCGAGGTCGCCGGAGCCCTCGCCCCGGACGCACTCACGCTCGACGGGTACCGGGTCGTCGGACTGACCGTGCCGTACGGTGACCTCAGCGGCGACCTGCACGACTGGTCGGTCGTCGACGGCGACCTGGTCCTGACGCTCGCCGACGTGATGGGCAAGGAACAGCCCGCCGCGCTGCTCGCGGCGGGGATCCGCGCCGCGCTCCGGCAGCACCGTTCGCTCGGACCGGTCGCGGCCCTGGCAGCGGCGGAGCCCGCCGTCGCCGAGGACCTGGCACGGGCGAACGCGTTCGCGACGCTGTTCCACGCGCGGCTGCACCCCGCGAGCGGCGTCGTGGAGCTGGTGGACGCCGGACACGGGCTCGCGGTCCACGTCGCGACCGAGGGCGCGCCCCGGATCCTGCGCTCGCACGGCCTGCCGGTCGGCCTGCACCACGAGGGGACGCCCCGCACGGCGAGCGCGGTGACGCTCGCCCACGGCGACGCGCTCGTCGTCGCCAGCGACGGCGCGCTCGACCTCGGCGACGGCACGGTCGACACGCTGCTCGACCTGGCGCGCACCCTCGGCCGGGCCCGCGACGTGCACGCGTTCCTCGAGACCGTGCGCCTGCGCGCCGCGGAGCGGGCCGAGGACGACGTGACCGTGGTCGTCCTGGTCCGCGAGCCGGCGCCCGGAGCCTGACCCGGACGCTCAGCTCGGCTGCGCTGCGAAGTGGACGACGGTCACCGCGAGGGCGAACAGGGCGAGGACGGTGAGGACCGCCCCTGCTCCGCACGACCACGCGCGACGACGGCGACGCCGACGACGTCCCGCGACCCACGCCCAGAGCACCGTGCTGACGACGGCGGCGATCGGGAAACCGACGAAGACGACCGATCCGGCGGTGTAGTCGCACCCTCCGCCGCCGCACGCGTCGTACGCGAACATCGAGATCAGGACGCCGAACCAACCGACGACGAGCATCGGCAGGCTCAGACCGAACAACGTCAGCGTGACTGCGAGGTCCGTTCGGCCCGCAGTGGCCCGGACCGGGTGCGTGTGGCGGTCAGGACGTCCGAGCGGGAAGAGGTCGTCATCGTCGTCGTCCTGCCGCATGGTCACCAGTGTGCCGTGGAGCAGGTGGTCGTGCGGCTGCTCAGCCCTTCCAGACCGAGACGGCGCCGGCGTGGCCGATCACGACGACCTCGATCAGGGAGCCGATGCCCGCCGCGACGAGCAGGACCGGCCCGACGACCGCGACCGCGCGCACGAGCCCGCTGCTCGTCACCCGCGGCACGGCGAACCGGTTCCAGCCCCACCACAGCGTCAGCAGTACGAACACCGCGATCGACCACGGCAGGAGGCCGTCCGCGAGGTGCGTGTGCCGCTCGAGCAGGGCGGTCTCCCGCTCCCGGTGCTCCAACCACTCGCCGGACGAGGTCGCGAGCGGCACGGAGACGAGCGCGACGAGGCCGATGAGCGGTGCACCGACCGCGAGCCAGCGTCGGGCGGCGGGCCAGGCTGCCACGACGATCGCGCTCAGTGCCGCGACCGGCACCGACACCGTGGTCAGGTGCACGAGGAGCGGGTGCAGGGGGATGCCGTCGTACTGCCAGTCCACGGGGGCCTCTCGAGCTCGGCGGTCGGTGGTTCCGACGTCCTGCGCCCAGTAGAGCGCCGGATCCGGTCCGACGGACCCCCGACCGCCGATCTGCGCACATTCGAGAGTGCACATGCAGCGCGTTCGTCGCGCCGGTCGTCCCGGCCGGGCGGCGTGTCCACCGGATGCTCCGGTCGCGTGAGTACCGTGCCCCTCACAGACCGTGAAGGAGCACACCATGTCCGACGCCGACGGCACCCGCGACACCACCAACGACCCCGAGGGCACCGAGAAGCCCGACGGCCTGGGCGAGGACGGCACGATCCCGGCCCACCCCGAGGGCGTCGCCGCCGGCTTCACCGGCGACGACTCGCACTTCAACCCGGAGGAAGACGACCCGGCGGAGTGACCCGGCCGACCACCTGACGGACGGGAGGCCCGTGGCGACGCCGCCACGGGCCTCCCGTCCGTCACGCTGGTCGCCGCGTCGTCACCGGTCCCGACCCGCGGATCGGTACCGTGTCGGCATGGCCCGCTTCACGCCCCCCGCTGCCGACGCGATGCGCGCGACCCTCCTCGCCGCCGCGCGCGACGAGTTCTCCGCCCACGGGCTGGCCGGGGCGCGCATCGAGCGGCTCGCCGCCGTCGCGGGCAGCAACAAGGCGCAGGTCTTCCACTACTTCGGCGGGAAGGACGGCCTGTTCGACGCCCTGCTCGTGCACGAGCTCACGGGCGTGCTCGACGCGGCTCCGCTCGACACCGCGGCCCTGGCGGAGTGGGCCGGGCGCCTGCACGACGTCACGGTCGAGCGCCCGTGGGTGCAGCGGCTCGCGACCTGGCACCGCCTCGAGCGACCGGACGTCGCCCTCGAGACCCTGGCGCAGCAGTACGCCGACGCCGTCGACGAGGTCGAGCGGGCCCAGCGGGCCGACGTGCTCCCGCGCCGCTTCCGGCCCGCGGTGCTGTTCGGGCTCGTCGTGCACACGGCGGTGTTCTGGAGCGGACTCGCCCCCGAGGCGGCCGCATCCGTCGCGGCGGTCACCGCACCGCGACGCCGTCAGGTCGTGGTCGACGCCGTCGGCGCGCTGCTCGGCTGAGCCGGACCGCGCCGCTGCAGCGTGGCGGAGGGGCGCTCGCCGAACGCGGTGGCGTAGGTGCCCGCGAAGCGTCCCAGGTGGGCGAAGCCCCAGGTCTGCGCGACCTCGGCGACCGTCGTCGACCCGGGGTCGGCCGCCAGGAGCACCGCCCGCACCCGGTGCAGTCGCACGTCGCGGAGGAACTGCATGGGGCTCGCCGCACCCGCACGGTGGAACGCGGCCTGCAGCCCGCGGGCGCTGAGCCCCGTCGCACGGCACACGTCCGAGGTGGTCAGCGGCCGGTGGGCGTTCGCGGCGATCCACTCCTGCGCCACCCGGACGGAGCCGCGAGCGGCGGTCGCGATGCCGGACCGCGGCGTCGCGTCGAACGCCTGGAGGACGGCCTCGGCGATCCGGCGGTGGTCCGCCGCACGGGTCCCGGCGTCCACCGACGGGTCCCACAGCGTCGTCGCCGCGCCGGCGATCGTGCGACGCAGCGGCGCCAGGGCCTCCGCGTCGGCCGTCGGGCGGAGTTCGAGGGGCCCGGGGAGGTCGGCGCGGACCGCGGCACCGATCGACTCGAGCCAGGGGCCGTCGAACCGGATGACGTGCTGGACCGCTGGTGCGGCGTCGAACGAGAAGGGCCGTCCGGCCGGGTACATCACCGGGACGTTCGGCAGCATCTCGATCGGTTCGCGCCGGTCGACGTCGAGCACCATGCCCGGGCCGGTCGCCCAGGCGAGGACGTACTGGCGACCGGGGTTGATCGTGCCCCACCGGTGCGCGGCGACCGCCGAGGTCGCGGTCGTCACCCGGTCGTCGCCCACGGCGCGGTACCGGTAGGAGAACCCGTCGGTGACCGCTTCGCCGATGTTGATGTCGTGGCTGCTGTAGACGTCCTCGAAGAGTTCGACGGCAGCGTCGACCGCGGTGCCGTGGTGCTGGGTGGCGGTCGTCGTCCGGTCGTCTGTGCGCATGCGCCGAACAGTCTGCGCCCTCGGTCCGGGGAGGCGGCTGCGCAGTGCGCGTCGCGGCGCTTCGCGACCCGATCCGGGGTCAGCCGACGTGCGGCCAGTCCGTCGACAGGTAGGCCTCGACCGCGCGGTTCCGGAACGTGTACGGCTTGCCGCGCACGATGATGCCGCGCACGGTGTCCAAGCGCTGCGAGAAGGGGCCGACCTGGGTAGCCGAGGGCAGGCCCATCCGTTCGGCGATGGCGGTCAGGGTGCGCGAGGGGAGCGGGAGCGCCGCCATCGCCTCGACGAACTCCCGTTCGCGGCTGGGGAGGCGGTTGAGGATGCGCTCGACGTGCGCTGATGCCTCGCCCTCGGCGCCCTGCCAGCCGTGTCGGACGTCGTCCTCGGTGATCACGGACGACGAGCCCGCGTTCCACGCCCGCTGTCCGGCGAGTTGGAAGAGGAAGGGCTCGCCGCAGCAGAGGGCGATCAGCGCGCGGACGGCGTCCGGGGTCATGCGCACGGCTTCGGCAGCGCCGGTCGTGGACGGTGTCTCCCACCCGTCGATCACGAACGGCTGCAGTGCCTGCGCGAGGTCGTCCTCGTCGATCGCGGCCAGGGTGACCGTCCGGAAGCGGCGGGCGAAGGTGGCGCCCTTGCGTGCCCCGGCCATGTCCTCGAAGTCGGGCAGGCCGGTGAGGTAGACCGCGATCGGCAGGTACCGTTCGACTACGACGCCGCCGGGTGCGACGACGTCGACCTGGTGCGCGAGCGCATCGCCGAGGGCGATGAGCAACTGGGAGAGCGCCGCTTCGTCGGAGATGTTCTGGACCTCGTCGATGTGCACGAGCACGACGGCGTCCTGCTCGACGGCCGCCTGCCCGATCTCGACGAGGAGTTCGGAGAGGCTGGTGAACGGTTCCGGTCCGTCGTGTCCGCGGAGCGTGACGGAGAAGCCGCTGACCGCGAGCTGTTCGACTCGCGCCAGGAGGTCGAGTACACCCTGCCGGGCCGAGCTGCGCAGCCCCGCTGTGTCGGCGAGTCGCAGGATCGCCGATGCGACGAGGCGGATCGGGTCGGCGCCGGCGGGCATCCGCAGCTGCGGCGTCACCCAGTCCCCGTCCTCCGCGGCGAGGCGCGCGATCCGCCGGACGAGGCTCGACTTGCCCGTTCCGGGTTCACCCAGGATGGTGCGACCGGTCTCGTACAGCCCCGCGTGTCGCCTCGGCCGGACGACGTCTCGCCAGTCACTGAGCTGCTCGACCCGGCCGGCCCACACGTCCGGGACGATGTCCGAGCCCGGCTGGAAGGGGTTCGTCACGGGTGAGCGCATGTTGTTAAGTTTATCACCGAGTACAGCGCGCTGATAAACTTAACAATACCGGGTCGCGCCGATCCTCAGCGCAGGCGCTCGGCCAGGAACGCCGTCTGTCGCTCCCAGTGCCGGTACCCGCCGCCCTCGTGGCCGTTGTACGGGTACACCTCGATGTGCTTGTCGGTCGAGCCGAGGGCGTTGTACGCCGCGAACGTCGTCCGGGGCGGGACCACGTCGTCCATGAGCGCGACCGAGAACAGCGCCGGGGCGGTGATCCGCGCTGCGTGGTTGACCCCGTCGAAGTACGCGGCCGTGTCCCACACCGTGTCCGCGGCGTCGCGGTGGACGGCGAGGTAGCGCACCAGCTCCTGGTACGGGTCGCTGACGGCGACGTCTGCGCCGTGCTCCCAGTCGCAGAGGAACGCCACGTCGGGCAGCACGGCGACCAGGGGGCCGACGTGCGCCTCGACGAGGGCCGCCGCGGCGATCGCGATGCCACCGCCCTGGCTCCCACCGGTCAGGGCGATGCGCTCGGCGTCGACGCCCGGCAGGTCGCGGACGGCCTCGACCAGTCGGACGGCGTCGGTGAACACGCGGCGGTAGTGGTGGTCGGCGGGGGAGTCGATGCCGCTCGTCATCCAGCCGGCGACGTGCGGCCCGGAGCCGTGCGGGTCGGGGGTGTCCCCGCCGCCCCAGCCGCTGCCCTGTCCGCGGGTGTCCATGACGACGTGCACGTACCCGGCGAGGGCCCACGCGACGCGCTCACCCGGGCGGGAGCGTCCGCCGTTGTAGCCGAGGAACTCGACCACGGCGGGCAGGTTGCCCGTCGCGCCGGCCGGCCGTGACACCCAGGCGCGGACGGGGTCGCCGGCGAAGCCCGGGAACGTCAGGTCCTGCACGTCGAGCGCGGTGACCGGGGTCTCGGCGGGCGTCAGGACCGCGTCGGTGCCGGCGCCCGCCGTCCGTGCGTCGGCGACGGTCTGCGCCCAGAACGCGTCGAAGTCGTCGGGGTGACGCACCTCGGGCCGGTAGGCGCGGAGCGGGTCGAGGGGCAGGTCGGTGAGCGGCATGGGGAGTCCTCGCTGGTGTGGGTCGTTCCGGGCGTACCGAGACGGATCGGGCGTACCTGGTCGGTTGTTCCGTCCAGGTACGCCCGATTCCATCAGGTACGCGGGGGCGCGGGTGGTTCCCGCTGTGTCAGCGCGCGGCGGCGCGGTACTGCTCGAGCACCTCGGGGTGCGGGTCCGCGGGCACGACGGTCGCGGCGACCTCCCACGACGGCAGGGTCCCGCCGAGCACCCACGCGGCCTGGCGTGCGGCCCCCGCGGCGACGTACTCGCCGGGCTCGGGGATCGACACGTCGCGACCGAACACCTGCGCGGCGACGGCACGGACGGCCTCGTTCCGCGCGGCCCCACCGATGAGCAGCAGTCGGTCCACCGTCACGCCGGTGTCCTCGACCGCGGCGAGCCCGTCCGCGAGCGCGCACAGCATGCCCTCGACGGCGGCACGGGCGAGGTGCGCCCGGTCGGTCGTCTGCGGGGTCATGCCGAGCAGCGAGGCGGTCGCGTCCGGCCGGTTCGGCGTGCGCTCGCCGACGAAGTACGGCACCAGGACGAGTCCGTCCGACCCCGCCGGCGCCTGCAGCGCCAGCTCGCCGAGCTCGCCGTGGTCGACGGCGAGGAGGCCGCCGACCACCTCGAGCACCCGGGCTGCGTTGAGCGTGGTGACGATCGGGAGGCGCGACCCGGTCCCGTCGGCGAAGCCCGCCACGGTCCCGCTCGGGTCCGTCACCTCGGTGTCGGTGACCCCGAAGACCGTGCCGCTCGTACCGAGGGACACCGCGACGTCACCCGGGCCGAGCCCGAGTCCGAGCGCTGCCCCGGCGTTGTCGCCGAGCCCCGGGCCGACGACGAGCCCGGCGCGGGCGACGGCGCCGCCCGGCAGGTCGACGTCGGACGCCAGCGTGCCCATAGCCTCGTCGGGAGCCACGATCCGCGGGACCACGACCAGGTCGGCGTCCGGCGTGCCGACGCCGGCGACCCGCGAGGCCCGTCCGAGCGCCTGCTCGAACAGCTCCGCGTCGTACTCCCGGCGCACCGGGTCCCAGTAGCCGGTGCCGCTGGCGTCCGAGCCGTCGGTCGCGAGGGCGTCGAGGTCCGGACCGAGCGGGCTCTCGTCCGCCGGGCCGTACCCGCGCAGCCGCCACGACAGCCAGTCGTGGGGGAGCGCGACGGCAGCGACGCGCGCCGCGTTGTCGGGCTCGGCGTCGCGGAGCCACCGCAGCTTGGTGCCGGTGAACGAGGCCACCGGGACCAGACCCGTCCGGGCGACCCATGCCTCCCGGCCGAGCTCCTCGACCATCTGCGCGGCCGCGTCCGCACTGCGCACGTCGTTCCAGAGCAGGGCGTCGCGGACCACGCGGCCGTCGGCGTCGAGCGCGACCATGCCGTGCTGCTGCCCGGCGATCGCGACGGCGGCGACGTCGTCGAACCCGCCGGCGTCCGCGATCGCGGAGCCGAGCGCGTCCCACCAGTGGCGGGGGTCGACGGACGTGCCGTCCGGGTGGGACGCGCGCCCCTCCTGGACGACCGCGCCGGTCGCCGCATCGCGGACGGTGACCTTGCAGGACTGGGTCGACGAGTCGACCCCTGCGACGAGCCGACGCTCGACGACGTCAGCCACGAGCGCCCATGAGGTGCTCGATCGCGAGCTGCTGCAGGCGCACGAAGCCGAAGCCCTTGCCGCCGAAGTACGCGTCGGCGTCGAAGTCCTCGTAGGCCGAGCGGTCGGCGAGGAGGTCGTCGTACGACTCGCCGCTGTTCAGCGTCGGGGTGCTCAGCTCGTCGACCTTCGCGGCGGACAGGGCCTCCTGCACCTCGGGGTCGGCGCGGAACGCCTGCGCACGCTCCTTGAGGAGCAGGTACATGCGCATGTTCGCCTGCGCCGAGTCCCAGACGCCGGTGATGTCCTCGGTGCGGCTCGGCTTGTAGTCGAAGTGGCGGGGGCCGTCGTACGCCTGGCCGCCCTGCGGGGCACCGTGCTCGAGCAGGTCGACGAGCGAGAACGCGTTCTGCAGGTCGCCGTGACCGAAGACGAGGTCCTGGTCGTACTTGATGCCGCGCTGGCCGTTGAGGTCGATGTGGAAGAGCTTGCCCTGGTAGAGCGCCTGGGCGATGCCGGCGGTGAAGTTCAGGCCCGCCATCTGCTCGTGGCCGACCTCGGGGTTGATGCCGAACAGCTCCGGGCGCTCGAGCGTCTCGGTGAAGGCGATCGCGTGGCCGAGGGTCGGCAGGAGGATGTCGCCGCGGGGCTCGTTCGGCTTCGGCTCGATGGCGAAGCGGATGTCGTAGCCCTTGTCGGTGACGTACTGGGCGAGCAGGTTGACGGCCTCGCGGTAGCGCTCGAGGGCGGCCTGCACGTCCTTGGCGGAGTCGTACTCCGAACCCTCGCGGCCACCCCACATGACGAACGTCTTCGCGCCGAGCTCGGCGGCGAGGTCGACGTTGCGGAGCACCTTGCGGAGCGCGAAGCGGCGGACGTCGCGGTCGTTCGAGGTGAAGCCGCCGTCCTTGAAGACCGGCGCCGAGAACAGGTTCGTCGTCACCATCGGGACGATGATCCCGGTCGAGTCGAGCGCGCCCTTCAGGCGGTCGATCTGCGCCTGGCGCTCGGCGTCGGTCGAGCCGAACGCGAACAGGTCGTCGTCGTGGAAGGTCAGGCCGTAGGCGCCGAGCTCGTCGAGCTTCTCGACCGCCTCGACCACGTCCAGCGCGGGACGGGTCGGGCCGCCGAACGGGTCGGAGCCGTTGTAGCCGATGGTCCAGAGACCGAAGGAGAACTTGTCGTCGCGGGTGGGCGTCGTTGCCATGGTGGATCACCGTTCGTCGTCGAAACAAAATGTTGCCGCGCCCAACATAAGCGGTAGTGTCGACTCTGGCAAGACGTGATCGCAAAGGAGCGAACGAATGGCATCGGACCGACCTGCGCAGGGACGACTGCGTGTGGCGATGGTGGGACACGGCTTCATGGGGGCCGCCCACTCGCAGGGGTGGCGCACCGCCCCGAGGTTCTTCGACCTCGGGGTCGAGACCGAGATGGCGGTGGTCGTCGGGCGCGACCCGGAGCGGACGGAGGCAGCGCGTCGCCAGTACGGCTGGCAGACGGCCTCGACCGACTGGCGGGCAGCGGTCACCGACCCGGACATCGACGTGGTCGACATCTGCTCGCCCGGCTCGTCGCACGTCGAGGTCGCGATCGCCGCGCTCCGCGCCGGCAAGCACGTGCTCTGCGAGAAGCCGCTCGCCAACTCCGTCGCCGAGGCCGAGGCGATGACCGAGGCCGCCGCGGCGGCCCGGGCGGACGGCGTCCGGTCGATGGTCGGCTTCAGCTACCGCCGGGTCCCCGCGATCGCGCTGGCCCGCCAGCTGGTGCAGGCCGGGAGGCTCGGGACCGTCCGCCAGGTCCGCGCGCTCTACCTGCAGGACTGGTTGGCCGACCCCGAGGGCCCGATGACGTGGCGCCTCGACAAGGCGCTCGCCGGCTCCGGCTCGCTCGGCGACATCGGTGCGCACGCGATCGACCTCGTCGAGCACGTCACCGGCGCACAGCTGTCCACCGTGTCCGGCACGCTCGAGACCTTCGTGCACGAGCGCCCGCTGATGGCCGAGGGCGTCGGACTCTCCGGCACGGCGTCCGAGGAGCGCGGGCAGGTCACCGTCGACGACGCGGCGTTCTTCCTCGGTCGTCTGGCCGGTGGCGCCGCGGACGGTGCGATCGGCACCTTCGAGGCGACGCGGTACGCGACCGGCCGGAAGAACGGCCTGACCCTCGAGATCAGCGGCTCCGAGGGCGCGATCCAGTTCGACCTCGAGTCCATGAACGAACTGCGGCTGTACGAGGCGTCGGCACCCGCGGGGGAGCAGGGCTTCCGGCGGGTCCTCGTCACCGAGCCCGAGCACCCGTACATGGCGGCGTGGTGGCCGACCGGACACCTCATCGGGTACGAGCACACCTTCAGTCACGAGGTGAAGGACTTCGTGCAGGCGATCGTCGCTGGCGAGGACCCGTCCCCGTCCTTCGAGGAGGGCCTGCACGTGCAGCAGGTCCTCGACGCGGTCGAGCGCAGCGCGGTCGACGGCAGCGCCTGGACGGCGATCCGATGAGCGCCGCCGAGACCCCGCAGCGCCGGGCACTGGTCGTCCGCGGCGGGTGGGACGGACACATGCCCGTCGAGACCACCGACCTGTTCGTCCCGTTCCTGCGGGACAACGGCTTCGACGTCCGCGTGTCGGACTCGACGGCGGTGTACGCCGACGAGTCCGTGATGGCGGAGGTCGACCTGATCGTGCAGGTCGTGACGATGTCGACCATCGCGGACGACGAGTTCGCGGGACTGCAGCAGGCGGTGCTCGGCGGCGCCGGGCTCGCCGGGTGGCACGGCGGCATCGCGGACGCCTTCCGGAACACCGCCGACTACCTGCACATGATCGGCGGCCAGTTCGCGCACCACGCGGGCAAGCACCCCTCGGAGCGCACCGGCGAGCAGTCCGACAACTACATCCCGTACACGGTGCACGTCACCGAGGCCGGGCACGAGCACCCGATCACGCAGGGCATCGAGGACTTCGACCTCGTGACCGAGCAGTACTGGGTGCTCTCCGACGAGTACAACGACGTGCTGGCGACCACGATGCAGGAGGCCCGGGACTTCGACGCCTGGAACCGTCCGGTCACGGCGCCGGCGATCTGGACCCGGCAGTGGGGCGAGGGACGCGTGTTCGTCTCGGCACCCGGGCACCGGCTCGAGGTCGTCGAGTCGCAGCCGCTCCGCACGATCATCGAGAGGGGACTCCTGTGGGCAGCCCGTTGAAGGTCGGTGTCGTCGGGGTCGGCGTCATCAGCCAGCAGTACTTCGAGCACTTCCCGGCCCTGCCCGGGCTCGAGCTCACCGCCGTGGCGGACATCGACGTGGCGCGGGCGCAGGCGGTCGGCGAGGCCCAGGGCGTTCGCGGCTCCTCGGTCGACGAGCTCATCGCGGCCGACGACGTCGACGTCGTCCTCAACCTGACGATCCCCGCCGCGCACGCCGAGATCGCCACCCGGGCGCTCGAGGCCGGCAAGCACGTCTACGGCGAGAAGCCGCTGGCGATGTCGACGGCCGAGGCGCAGCCCGTGCTCGACCTCGCCCGCCGCTCGGGCCTGCGGATCGGCAGCGCGCCGGACACCGTGCTCGGCACCGGCATCCAGACCGCCCGCCAGGCGCTCGACAGCGGCGCGATCGGCACGCCCGTGGGGGCGGCGGTCTCGTGGTCGGCGCCCGGCCACGAGCTCTGGCACCCGGCACCGGGGTTCTACTACCAGCCCGGCGGCGGTCCGCTGCTCGACATGGGGCCCTACTACCTGACGAGCCTCGTGTCGTTCTTCGGCCCGGTCGTCCGCGTGAGCGGAGCCTCGACCCGGTCCGACCGCGAGCGCACCATCGCCACCGGTCCGGCCGCGGGCACCCCGCTGCGGGTCGACATCGACACGCACGTCGTCGCGGTCCTGGAGCACGCGAGCGGTGTCGTCTCGACGGTCACCGTCTCGTTCGAGGTCTGGGCGACCCGGGCACCGCTGTTCGAGGTGTACGGCACCGGGGGCACCCTCGGCGTCCCCGACCCGAACCGGTTCTCGGACACCGTGTCGATCGCCGACGCCGCCACGCGCGAGTGGTCCGACCTGCCGACGAGCGCCGGGTACGCCGACGCCGGACGTGGGTACGGTCTCGCCGACATGGCGCACGCGATCGCGACGGACCGCCCGCACCGGGCGTCCGGCGACCTCGCGTTCCACGTGCTCGAGACCATGGAGGCGGTCTCCACCGCGGCCCGCGAGCACACTGTGGTCGAGGTGCGGTCGCGCGTCGACCGTCCGGAGACGGTGCCAGCCGGAGCGGAGCCGGGCACGTGGTGAACGAGGAGCAGGGACCAGTGAGCAGCACGTCGGAGCCGAGCGGTGCCTCCCGGCCGGTGACGCTGTTCACCGGGCAGTGGGCCGACCTGCCCTTCGAGGAGGTCGCACGTCTGGCCGGCGAGTGGGGCTACGACGGCCTGGAGATCGCCTGCTGGGGTGACCACCTCGACGTCCGCCGTGCCGCGACGGATCCCGAGTACGTGGCGGACCGCAGGGCGATCCTCGAGCGCAACGGGCTGCAGGTCTGGACGATCGCGAACCACCTGACCGGGCAGGCCGTGTGCGACGACCCGATCGACCAGCGGCACGAGGACATCCTCGCGCCGCACGTGTGGGGCGACGGTGATCCCGAGGGCGTGCGGCAGCGCGCGGCCGAGGAGCTGCAGTGGACCGCACGCGCGGCGGCCGCGCTCGGCATCGACACCGTCACCGGGTTCTCGGGCTCGTCGATCTGGAAGACCGTCGCCGGGTTCCCGCCCGTGCCGCCGTCGATGATCGAGGCCGGGTACCAGGACTTCCACGACCGCTGGTCGCCGATCCTCGACGTGTTCGAGGAGGTCGGCGTCCGCTTCGCGCTGGAGGTGCACCCGTCCGAGATCGCCTACGACTACTGGACGGCTCGTCGGGCGCTGGACGTCTTCGCGGACCGACCGGCGTTCGGGTTCAACTTCGACCCGTCGCACTTCGTCTGGCAGGACCTCGACCCCGCCGCGTTCCTGCTCGACTTCGCCGACCGGGTGTACCACGTGCACTGCAAGGAGTCGGTCAAGCAGCTCGACGGTCGGAACGGACGGCTCGGGTCGCACCTGCCGTGGGGCGACCCCCGGCGCGGGTGGGACTTCGTCACCGCCGGCCACGGGGACGTGCCGTGGGAGCGGGTGTTCCGCGTGCTCAACCACATCGGGTACGCGGGGCCGACCAGTGTCGAGTGGGAGGACGCGGGCATGGACCGGCTCGTCGGCGGCCCCGAGGCGCTCGCGTTCGTGCGGCGACTCGGGACGATCGCCCCGCCCGACGCGTCGTTCGACGCCGCGTTCTCGCGGTCGCGCTAGTCGGCGCCGGGCTGCCTGCCCGCCTGCCTGCCCGCACGAGGCTCGGCCTGGCGGACAGTGTCGCGGCTTCGCGCCCGCGAAACTGTCCGCAGAGCCGAGGCTCGCCCCGCCCCCCACCCCGCACACCCCAGGAGGACCCATGGCCCGGACGGCCACGACCACGCCCGGCAACGCCGCGCGCGTCCTCCGCATCGTGCACGAGGGCGGACCCGTCAGCCGCGCCGAGCTCACCCGTCGGACTGGGCTCAACCGGTCGACGGTGCTCGCACTGGTCGGGGAGCTCGTCGAGCAGGGCCTCGTGCACGAGGAGCTGCCGACGGCCGGTGGCTCCGGCTCCGAGCGCCCGGCTGGCGTCGGCCGCCCGAGCGCGATCGTCCGAGCGGCACCGGACGTCGTGGCCGCTGCGGTGACGGTGGAGATCGACGCCGTCGGGGTCGCCCTCGTCGCGCTCGACGGCACCGTCCGGGACCGCCTCGTCGAACCGCAGACCACCGTGCCCGGAGCGGCGGACGCCGTCGACGCCGTCGCCCGCGTGCTGCGGACGCTCACCGACCGGGCACCGTCGCTCCGGGTCGTCGGGGTCGGCGTCGCCGTCCCGGGCATCGTCCGGGTCGAGGACGGGGTCGTCCGCGACGCCCCGCACCTCGGGTGGCGCGACGAGCCCTTCGCCGGGCCGCTCGCCGAGCGCCTCGGGCTGCCGGTCCGCGCGGCGAACGACGCGAACCTCGGCGCCTGGGCCGAGCGGCTGTACGGCAGCGCGCGCGGTGTCGACGACCTCGTGTACCTCAACGGCGGCGCGAGCGGCATCGGCGGCGGGATCGTGAGCGCCGGCCGACCGTTCAGCGGTGCCGACGGGTACGCGGGCGAGCTCGGGCACACCTTCGTCGCCGCGAACGGCATCCGCTGCCACTGCGGTGCGGTCGGGTGCCTCGAGACCGAGGCCTCGCGCGGTGCCCTGACCGCCGTGACCGGCACCGCACCGGACGACCTCGACGCGCTCGCGACGGCGCTCGCCGACGGGCGGGACACCGTCGAACGGGTCGTCGACCGCCAGGTCGCGGCGCTCGCCACCGCGATCCGGAACGCCATCCACACGGTCGACCCCGAGGTCGTCGTGCTCGGCGGGTTCCTCGCCGTCCTGCTCGGGCACGTCGGCGACCGCGTGGAGGACGACGTCCGGGCCCAGACCATGGCGGCGATGACCGACCGGCTCCGCATCGTGCCCGCCGCCCTCGGGCGCGACGTCCTCGTGCGGGGCGCGGCCGAGCTCGGGTTCGCCGACCTCCTCCGCGACGGCACCCTCCGCAGCACGGGCGTGCCCGCGAGCACGGGAGCCCCCACGACCGTGGGCGAGCCCACCAGCGCGGGAGCCTCCGTGACCACCACCACCGACACCCACGAGACCACAGCCGACCGCGACGACGCGGTCGAGGAAGCGAGATCCGCATGAGCACCACCCCCGACACCCAGCGCGCGAGCGTCCTGCTCGGCACCGAGGACCTGACGATCGAGGACCGCGCCGTCCCCGAGGTCGCACCCGGCGACGTGCTCGTCCGGGTCGCCGCCGTCGGCGTGTGCGGCTCCGACGTCCACTACTACCGCCACGGCCGCATCGGCGACTTCGTCGTCGAGGAGCCGCTCGTCCTCGGCCACGAGCTGTCCGGCACGATCGCCGCCGTCGGCGAGGGCGTCGACCCGTCCCGCGTCGGCGAGCGCGTCGCCGTCGAACCGCAGCGCCCCTGCCACCGCTGCGCGCAGTGCCTGGCCGGCCGGTACAACCTCTGCCCGCACATGCGCTTCTACGCGACCCCGCCGGTCGACGGCGCCTTCGCCGAGTACGTCACCATCGAGGCCGAGTTCGCGCACACCCTGCCGGACAGCGTGTCCTTCGAGGCCGGTGCGCTGCTCGAACCGCTGTCCGTCGGCATCGCGGCCGCCCGCAAGGCCGGGATCGTCCCCGGGTCGAGCGTGCTCGTCGCCGGCGCCGGTCCGATCGGCGTGATCTGCGCGCAGGTCGCCCGGGCCTTCGGCGCGACCCGCGTCGTCGTGAGCGACCTCGTGCCCGAGCGTCGCGAGCGCGCGCTGTCCTTCGGCGCCACCGAGGTCGTGGACCCGGTCGCGGTGGACGTCACGTCGGACATCGTGCCCGTCGACGCGTTCATCGACGCCAGTGGCGCGCCCCGAGCGGTGTCGGACGGCATCAAGGCCGTGGGACCGGCCGGCGCGGCCGTGCTCGTCGGTCTCGGCAACTCCGAGATGGTCCTGCCCGTCGAGCACATCCAGAACCTCGAGGTGACCGTCACGGGCATCTTCCGGTACACGAACACCTGGCCGGTGGCGATCGGGCTGGTCGCCTCGGGCCAGGTCGACCTCGACGCGCTCGTCACCGGGCGCTTCGGGCTCGACGAGGTCCGCGAGGCCCTGGAGAGCGACACCGACCCGGCGTCGCTGAAGTCGGTCGTGTACCCGAACGGCGTGCCGGCGACGGACTGACCACGTCGTGATGACGTGACCGTTCGACGAACGGGAGGCGCGTTGCCGGCGGGCACCGCGCCTCCCGTCCGTCTCGCGGTCCGGTCCGGCGACCGCACCTGCCGACGCACCCGGACCGGGGGCACCGGCACGACACCGTGACGCGCTACGGTTCGGCCATGACCGCGACACCGGCGGCGGCAGTGCCGCAGCGCACCGACCGACGGGCTCTCGTGTCCTGGGCGCTCTGGGACTGGGGGTCCGCGGCCTTCAACGCCGTCGTCACGACCTTCGTCTTCAGCACGTACCTCGCCAGTCGTGCGTTCGTCGACCCGGGGCTCGTCGCCGCCGAGGGGTCCTCGGCGGACGCCGCGCGCGCCGTCGAGCGCGAACTCGCGCACAACGCGGCGACCGTCTCGACCGCGCTCACCCTCGCCGGGATCGTGGTGGCGCTCGTCGCCCCCGCGGTGGGGCGGCTCGCCGACTCGTCCGGGCACCGGCGCCGGTCGGTGCTCATCGGCACGGTCGGCGTCGCGCTGTCCATCGGGGCCATGGTGTTCGTCGCCCCGCAGCAGCCGTACCTGGTGCTCGGCGCGGCCCTGCTCGGCATCGGGACGGTCGCCTACGAGATCGCGACGGTCGGGTACAACGCGATGCTCGGCCAGGTGGCGCCGGGCCCGGAGACCGGCCGGGTGTCGGCGATCGGGTGGGCGGCCGGGTACTTCGGCGGCATCGTGCTGCTCGTCGTCCTGCTCGTGCTCTGCATCCAGGACTTCGGCGACGAGGGGGTCGCCGGACTCCTGCACCTGCCGTCGACGGTGGCGTCCGGGTCGTGGGACGTGCGCGTCGCCATCGGCATCGCCGCGGTGTGGCTCGCCGTGAGCTCGGTCCCGCTCTTCCTCACGGTGCCCGAGGCGGCACCGGACCGGACGCGCGCGGGCGGCCTGCTCGGCGCCTACCGCGACCTCGGGCGGCACGTCGCGCGGCTGTGGCGGGAGCGCCGGAACGTCCTGGCGTTCCTCGTCGCGAGCGCCGTGTTCCGCGACGGGGTCGGCGCGGTGTTCACCTTCGGCGGGATCGTGGCCGCGCAGGTGTTCGGCTTCACGCCGTCGCAGGTGATCCTCTTCGCGATCGCCGCCAACGTCGTCGCGGGGATCGCGACGTTCGCGTCCGGTCGGCTCGACGACCGCTTCGGGTCGCGCGCGGTCATCACGGTCTCGCTCGCCGGACTCGCGCTGACCGGGGTCGGCGTGTTCCTCGTGGGCGACGCGACCGCCGGGTTCTGGGTGCTCGGGCTGACCCTCGCGCTGTTCGTCGGCCCGGTGCAGTCGTCGTCGCGGGCGTACCTGTCGCGGCTCGCGACGCCCGGTCGCGAGGGCGAGCTCTTCGGCCTCTACGCCACGACCGGGCGGGCGGCCTCGTTCCTCGCGCCGGCGCTGTTCGGGATCGCGGTCACCGTCGGTGGCTCCACGCGCTTCGGGATCATCGGCGTCGTGGTGGTGCTCGTCGCGGGGCTCGTGCTCATGGCGTTCGTCCGTCGGGAGCCGGCGACCGCCTAGCGGGTTCGGGAGCCCGGCACCGCCGAGCGGGTGCGTCACGTCCGTGCAGGCCGTGCACGCCGTGCACGCCGTGCACGCCGTGCTCGCCGTGCACCCGTCGGGAGTGCTTGCGCCAGGATGGGTGCATGACCGACCAGCGCATCGCCGTCGTCGTCCTCGCCGCCGGGCAGGGCACGCGCATGAAGTCGTCCACCCCGAAGGTGCTGCACCGGCTCGCCGGCCTGCCCCTCGTCGCGCACGTGCTGCGGACGGCCGCCTCGCTCGAGCCCGAGCACCTCGCCGTCGTCGTCCGGCACGAGCGGGAGCGCGTCGCGGCCGAGGTCGCCGAGCGCGCGCCCGACGCGATCGTCGTCGACCAGGACGAGGTCCCCGGCACCGGACGAGCGGTCCAGGTCGCGGTCCAGGCGCTGCCCGACGACTTCGACGGCACCGTCGTGGTGCTCTCCGGCGACGTCCCGCTGCTCGACGCGGTGTCGCTCCGCGCGCTCCTGAACACCCACGCCGGCAACGCCGTCACGCTCGTGAGCGCGATCGCCGACGACGCCACCGGTCTCGGCCGCATCGTCCGCGACGCCGCCGGCGCCTTCGTCGGCATCGTCGAGCACAAGGACGCGACGGACGCCCAGCGCACCATCACCGAGTACAACGCCGGCATCTACGCCTTCGACGTGACGCACCTGCGCGCCGTGCTGCCGTCGCTCACCACCGCGAACGCCCAGGGCGAGCAGTACGTCACCGACGTGCCCGCCCTCGTCATCGAGCGTGGCGGTGCCGTCGACGTCGTCACCCTGACCGACCCGTGGCTCGTGTCCGGCATCAACGACCGCGCGCAGCTGTCCGACGCCGCGCGCGAGCTCAACGCCCGCATCGTCCGCCGGCACCAGGTCGCCGGGGTCACCGTGCAGGACCCGGCCACGACCTGGATCGACCTCGACGTCACGATCGAGGCCGACGCCGAGATCCTGCCCGGGACGCAGCTCGTGGGCGCGACGGCGATCGCCGCCGGCGCGGTGGTCGGGCCGGACACCACGCTCCGCGACACCGAGGTCGGCGCCGGCGCGGTGGTGAACCGGGTCGACGCGACCCTCGCGGTCATCGGCGACGGCGCCTCCGTCGGGCCCTTCGCCTACCTGCGTCCGGGCACGGTCCTCGGCGAGCGGGGCAAGATCGGCACCTTCGTCGAGACGAAGAACGCGGTCATCGGACGCGGCAGCAAGGTCCCGCACCTGTCGTACATCGGCGACGCCGAGGTCGGCGAGGAGTCCAACATCGGCGCGAACACGATCACCGCGAACTACGACGGCGTGCACAAGCACCGGACCGAGGTCGGGTCACGCGTCCGCACCGGCTCGCACAACGTGTTCGTCGCCCCGGTTAGGATTGGGGACGGGGCGTACACCGGCGCGGGTACGACCGTCCGCAAGGACGTACCGGCCGGGTCGCTGGCGATCAGCTACGCCCCGCAGCGCAACACCGACGGATGGGTCGAGGAACACCGACCCGGTTCGCCGGCGGCCGAGGCGGCTCGGCACGCGCACGGCGAACAGATCTGACGGCGGTCGGGTCGATCGAGACGACCCCGAGCGGGTCAGGGAGTGAGCACCGCACTTGTCCGGAATCAAGACCACGGGCCAGAAACGACTCGTCCTCGTGTCGGGTCGGGCCCACCCGGAACTCTCGAAGCAGATCGCCGAGGAGCTCGGTGTCGACCTGGTGCCGACCGATGCACGGACCTTCGCGAACGGCGAGCTCTACGCGCGCTTCGACGAGTCGGTCCGCGGTTGCGACGCGTTCGTCATCCAGTCGCACACCGCGCCGATCAACGAGTGGCTCATGGAGCAGCTCATCATGGTCGACGCCCTGAAGCGTGCCTCGGCCAAGCGGATCACCGTCGTCGCGCCGTTCTACCCCTACGCGCGCCAGGACAAGAAGGGCCGCGGGCGTGAGCCGATCTCGGCCCGGCTCGTCGCGGACCTGTTCAAGGCCGCGGGCGCGCACCGCATCATGAGCGTCGACCTGCACGCGGCGCAGATCCAGGGCTTCTTCGACGGCCCCGTCGACCACCTCTTCGCGATGCCCGTGCTCCTCGAGCGCTTCCAGCAGATCCTCGACCCGAAGACGCTGACCGTCGTCTCGCCGGACATGGGGCGCGTGCGCGTCGCCGACATCTGGTCCGAGAAGCTCGGTGCCCCGCTCGCGATCATCCACAAGCGCCGCGACCCGCTCGTGCCGAACCAGGTCTCGGTGCACGAGATCGTCGGTGACGTCTCCGGACGGGTCTGCCTGCTCGTCGACGACCTCATCGATACCGGCCGGACCATCGCGAAGGCGGCCGAGGCGCTCAAGAACGCGGGCGCGACCGGCGTGGTCGTCGCCGCCACCCACGCGGTGTTCTCCGACCCGGCCACCGAGCTCCTGCAGAGCGAGTTCATCGACCGCGTGGTCGTGACCGACACGCTGCCGCTGCCGGAGGACAAGCGCTGGGACCGCCTCGAGGTCCTGCCGATCGCCCCGCTGATCGCCCGCGCGATCCACGAGGTGTTCGACGACGGCTCCGTGACCTCGATGTTCGACGGTGCTGCCTGACCGACCCGGCCACGCGCCGTCCGTGAGCCGGGCGGCGGGCTGACGTCGTGCCTGGCGTCCATCCCGCCCGCGCCGCGCTCGCGGCGCGACTCCGTGCCGCCGGCAGCGTCTTCGCCGAGGACGAGGCCGACCTGCTCCTCGACGCCGGTGACGGCGACCCCGTGCGGCTGCGCGGACTGGTCCAGCGGCGGCTCGCGGGTGAGCCGCTCGAGGTCGTGCTCGGGTGGGCGGCGTTCGACGGGCACCGTGTCCGCGTCGTGCCCGGGGTGTTCGTGCCCCGGACCCGCACGACGGTCGTCGTCGAGCATGCCGCGCGGCGGCTGCAGCGCTACGACCGGGTGGTCGACCTGTGCTGTGGCGTCGGTGCGGTCTCGGTGGCGCTGCTCGGACGCGTCGGAGCGCTCGACCTGGTCGCCGCGGACATCGACCCGGACGCGGTCGACGTCGCGGCCGAGAACATCGGCGACCGCGGGATCGTCGTGCTCGGCGACCTCTTCGACCCCCTGCCGGAGCGCTTCCGAGGCGCCGTCGACGTCCTCGCCGTGAACGCGCCCTACGTGCCGACGGGTGCGGTGGCGACGATGCCGACCGAGGCACGCGACCACGAACGGCGGGTCGCGCTCGACGGCGGTGCGGACGGCCTCGATGTGCACCGGCGCATCGCCGTCGGAGCGGGGGAGTGGCTGCGTCCCGGTGGTGCGCTCGTCATCGAGGTGTCCGCGGAGCAGGCCGCCGTGTCCGCCGCGGCCTTCACAGCCGCGGGCTTCGCGGTGTCGGTCGAGACCGACGACGAGGTCGACGGCACGTGCGTCGTGGCGGTCCGTCCGTCCTGACGCGCGGTGCCGCGGTCGCCAGGTCCGGCGGCGCTGACCGTGGTCGTCGGGCTGGCGCCGACCGTGGTCGTCGGGTCAGCCGGCGCTGACCTGCACGGTGTGCCAGCCGGTCGCGCCGTTCGGTGCGGGCGGGCGCTGGACGCTCGTCTGCACCTGGCCGTCCGCGCTCGTCGCCCGGACCTCGATGCGATGCGATCCCGCCGACGGGGTCCAGCGGTGCACCCACTGCCGCCAGGTGTCCGCCGACACGGAGTCCGCGAGCTCGGCGTCCTGCCACGCCCCGTCGTCGATGCGGACCTGCACGCTCTTCACCCCGGTGTGCGGGTGCCAGGCCACGCCGGCGATCGCGACCGGCTCGCCTGCGGGCAGCGAGGCACCGCCGCGGGGCGTGTCGATCCGGGACTCGAGCTTGACGGGGCCGCGCTCCGACCAGCCGCGGGGCGTCCAGTAGCCCTGGGCGTCCGCGAAGCGGGTGACCTCGAGCTCCGTGACCCACTTCGTCGCGGAGACGTAGCCGAAGAGCCCGGGCACGACCATCCGCACCGGGAAGCCGTGCTCGGGCGGCAGGGGGTCGCCGTTCATGCCCACCGCCAGCAGCGCTGCGGTGTCCTCGTCCTGCAGTACGTCGAGCGGGGTGCCGGCGGAGAACCCGTCGATGCTCCGTGAGAGCACCATGTCGGCGTCGTCGTGCACCCCCGCACGTGCCAGGAGCGACCGGATCGGGTAGCCGAGCCAGAGCGCGTTGCCGATGAGGTCCCCGCCGACCTCGTTCGACACGCAGCTGAGCGTGGCCATGTGCTCCTCGAGCGGCAGGGCGAGCAACTCGTCCCACGTGACCTCGACCTCCCGGTCCACGGCGCCGTGGATGCGGAGCCGCCAGTCGGCCGGGTCGATCGACGGCACCCGGAGCGCGGTGTCGATGCGGTAGAAGTCGGCGTTCGGCGTGACGTACGGGGTGACGCCGTCGACGTCGAGGGACGCGCCTGCGGGGACCGCGGTCTCGCGTGACGCCGCGGCCGGCAGACGGATGGCTCGGCGCGCGGCCGCCGCCGCCTGCAGCGAGGCGGTGCCGATGCGGGAGGCTCCGCCCACCACGACAGCGGCGGCGGCGGTCGCGACGCCCCACACGAGGAAGACCCGCCGTTCGGTCGCGGCCGGTCGCGGCGACGCGGACGGCACCGCTGCCGCCGCCTCCCACCGTCGGAGCTTCTGCAGCAGGACCCGGAGCACGACCACGGCCGCCGCGACACCGAGCACGGTCGGCGCGCCGTCCCACGTGCCGCTGCCCGACCGGGTCGTCACGGCGAACAGCGCGAGCGCGCCACCGACGGCGAAGACGAGGGCACCGAACGGCGGACGGGCGCGCTCGAGGACCCCCGCTCCCGCGCTCACGGCGACGGTGATGACGGCCATCAGCACGAACAGCGCGACCTTGTCACCGGTCCCGAAGAGTCCGACCATCACGTTCTTGGCGGCCGGGGGAGCGAGGTCGATGACCGCCGAACCGACCGCGACGAGCGGACTGCCGGCGCCGCCGAGCAGCAGGGCGCCGAGCTCGGCCACGGCGAGGAAGGCCACGATCGCGACGACCCCGCACGCGGCGGCGAGCAGGCGCGGCCGACGGAGCGGCGTCGGTGCTGCTGGCGGGGCCGGTGCCGTGCTCGGGGACGCTGTCGTGCTCACCCGTGCAGCGTAGGTCGACCGGGCCGCGGACGGGCTGACAGTCGGCGCGGCGGCCGGGTTCGTCGAGCGTTCACGGCGGCGGGCCAGCGGCACCGGCGACTGCCGTGCGAGGATCGGGAGCGTGTTGGACCGACCAGACCGCCGAGCCCGTCGCGGTCCTCGGCGTCCGTCACGCCCGACGAGTCCGGTCGCGCGGCGCCTCGCGGTGCTGCGCTGGGTCCTGCTCGGGATCTGGACCGCACTCGTCGTCAGCCGCATCGTCGTCGTCGCGTCCGCCCCGCACACCGGACTCACCTTCTTCGGCATCGCCGAGGCCGTCGCCGTGACGGTGGGGGTCGCGGCGGTCGTGGTCGCGGTCGTCCGCGCCCGGTCGGTGCGTCGTCGTCGCGCCGACGAGGCCCTCGCCCTCGCGATCCGGCGGATCGACCCGACCGTCTGGCTCGTCCCGGCCGCCCCCACACCCGAACTCCGTGCCGACGTGCACGACGCCCGTCCCGAGGTGACGCTCGGCGACCGGGTGACGTGGGCGTTCGGCGCGACCGAGGCCAGTCTGTGGGAGCTCGAGGAGCGTCGGGCCACGCGGCTGCTCGTGATCCGGTGGAGCCGGATGGTGCACGTCGGGATCGAGGACGTGACCGGCCAGCGGAACGCGAGCGCCGTCGCGATGCACTACGTGCGGCCGGACGACACCGCCGCGGTGGCGACCTTCTTCGTCCGGGCGGCTCCCGGTTCGCGGCGGCTGCTCGGCCGGGGGCCGCGGCTCACCCGGCTGGTCGCCGACCTGGCCCGGGAGCGCATCGTCGCCTGAGCCGGACGGGCGTCCGAGCCGGGTCGTCGGCACAGCACAGGCCCCCGTCGTACGACGGAGGCCTGCGCCGTGCGTGCAAGGAGACCGGCTCAGTGCGTGGACGGCTCCTGCTCGACCTCGCGGCGGTCGTCGTCCGACCACAGCGTGTGGAACGTGCCGTCCTTGTCGATGCGCTGGTAGGTGTGCGCGCCGAAGAAGTCGCGCAGCCCCTGGATCAGCGACGCGGGGAGCCGGTCGGACGCGAGCGAGTCGAAGTACGCGAGCGCGGACGAGAAGCCCGGTGCGGGGACGCCCGAGGCGGCAGCGATCCCGACGATGCGACGCCAGGCGGCCTCGCCCTCCTTGACCGCGTCGGCGAAGTACGGGTCCACCAGCAGCGACTCGAGCTCGGGGTTCTTGTCGTACGCCTCGACGATGCGGTTGAGGAACTGCGCGCGGATGATGCACCCGCCGCGCCAGATCTTCGCCATGTCACCGAGCGAGATGTCCCAGTCGTACTCCTTCGCCCCCGCGATGATGAGGTCGAAGCCCTGCGCGTACGCGACGACCTTCGACGCGTAGAGCGCCGCGCGGACGTCGTCCTCGAACCCGTCCGGCACGTCGACCACGTCGGGGCGGTCGGGGAACGCCTGCTGCACGGCGGCGCGCTGGCTCGGCTTCGAGGACACCGCGCGGGCGAAGACCGCCTCGCCGATGCCGGACACGGGGACGCCGAGTCCGACGGCGTTCTGCACCGTCCAGACGCCGGTGCCCTTCGAGCCCGCCTCGTCGCGGATGACGTCGACCAGGGCCTTGCCGGACTCGGGGTCCTGCTGCTTGAGGACCTCGCCGGTGATCTCGATGAGGTACGACTCGAGGTCGCCCTCGTTCCACTGCTCGAAGACCTTCACCAGGTCGTCCGTGGAGTGCCGACCGACGCGGCGCAGCAGGTCGTACGACTCGGCGATGAGCTGCATGTCGGCGTACTCGATGCCGTTGTGGACCATCTTCACGAAGTGTCCGGCGCCGTCGGTGCCGACGTGGGTGACGCACGGCTCGCCCTCGGCGACCGCGGCGATCGACTTCAGGATCGGCCCCAGGGTCTCCCAGGCCTCGTCCGAGCCGCCCGGCATGATCGACGGGCCCTTCAGCGCGCCCTCCTCGCCGCCGGAGATACCGGTGCCGACGAAGTTCAGGCCCTTGTCGCGCAGGTCGTGCTCGCGGCGGATGGTGTCGTGGAAGTTGGCGTTGCCGCCGTCGACGATGATGTCGCCCTCCTCGAACCGCTCGGCGAGCTGCCCGATGACGGCGTCGGTGCCCTTGCCGGCCTGCACCATGATGATCGCGGTGCGCGGCTTCGCCAGCGAGGCCACGAAGCCGTCGATGTCCTCGGACGCGATGAAGCCCATGTCCCCGTGCTCGTCGACGAGCTCCTGGGTGCGGGCGTAGGTGCGGTTGTAGACCGCGACCGTGTTGCCCTCGCGTGACGCGAGGTTGCGGGCCAGGTTCGACCCCATGACGGCCAGGCCGACCACGCCGATGTTCGCCTTGCCGCCGTCTCCGGGCTGTTCGTTCTCTGCCACGTCGTCTCCTTCGTCCTGGGTCTCGAGGGCCTGCGGTCCTCCCGCCACCGTACGACCGCAGCCCTGGGACGGCACGGGTGTCGCAGCAACTGTGGACGGGAACCGGACGGCCCGTACTGTGGAGGGATGACCGACCGCGACGTCCTCCCGCCCGTGCTCGTGATGGGGGTCTCCGGCTCCGGCAAGTCGACGATCGGGCAGGCACTGGCCGACGCCCTCGCCGAGCAGGGCCAGCCGAGCACCTTCGTCGACGCCGACGACCTGCACCCCGCGGCCAACAAGGAGAAGATGCGGCAGGGCACGCCCCTCACCGACGAGGACCGGTGGCCGTGGCTGGACGCGTGCGCCGCGCGCATCGCCGAGCTCCAGGCCTCCGGGCACCGGTGCGTGATGGCGAACTCCGCGCTCCGCCGTGTCTACCGCGACCGGCTGCGGGCGGCCGCGCCGGACCTGGTGATCGCGTTCCTCGACGGCTCGCACGAGCTGATCGCCGACCGGCAGGCCCACCGCCACCACGAGTACATGCCGTCCTCGTTGCTCGACTCGCAGTTCGCGACGCTCGAGCGGCCGGAGCCCGACGAGGCCGCCGTCGCGGTGTCGATCGAGGAGTCGGTCGACGACACCGTGGCGACGATCACGTCGGCGCTGTCGGTCACCTCCGGCTGAGCGTCAGCTCCCGCCGGACGTCACTTCCGGCCGAGCTCCGACAGCCGCGAGCGGTACTCCTCCGCGTCGATGTCGCCGCGAGCGAAGCGGTCGGCGAGCACCGCGCGGGCGTCGGAACGGGCGTGCCAGCTGCCGCGGCGCAGGACGCCGAACACGACGACCGCTGCCAGGAACGCGAGCAGGAAGAACAGCGGGAAGACGGGGAAGGGGAACCCGCCGCCGTGCCCGTAGGGGCCGACGGCGGCGATGGTCGAGAGTGCGGTGTGCATGGTGGCCTCCGGTCGTGGTGCGTCACCGGGATCGGTGACGGTGTCAGCCTGGCGGCCGGGAGGCCCGTCCCGCGTCCGCCGTCGAGGCCCACTTCCCGCTCCTCCCGCGGTCGTACGGAGGCCTCCCCACCGCCGCCGCGTACTCCCCGGGGAGTAGTCCACAGCTCCTGCCCTCGTCCGACGGCACCGCAGCGGGACGACCCTAGGCTCGGGGCATGCGATCCGAACCGGCCGACCCCCTCGCGGTCTCCGACGACCGTGCGCGCGGCGTCCGTCGGTTCGCACGGGTCGGACGGGTGCTGCCGGTCGCCGTCGTGCAGGTCGGCGGCACGCTCCTCGCCGCCCGGTTCCCGGCGGGTGCGCCCGCGGGTGCCGGGGGCGGACCGCCCTGGATGCCGCACGGGCTCGGCGCGGCGGTGTCCGATGCGGCACAGCCCGGTCCGGTCGCGATCGCGCTGCTCGTCGCCGGGGTCGTCGTCCTGCCGTGGCGGTGGCGGTGGCCCAGCGCGGTGCTGCTCGTCACCCTGGTCACCACCGTCGGCTACGCCGTGCTCGTCAGCCCGCGCGGCCCCTTCGTCGCGGCCCTGACGATGGCGGCGGCCAACGCCTGGCTCCGGGGACGCCGGAAGACGGTCGTCGTCGTCATGGCGATCGCTGCCGCGGTGCTCCCGACCGCCGACGACGTGCTGGGACGGGGGTCCGGCCGCGGACTCGACAGCGTCTTCCTCGCGGTCGCCTGGGTGGCGGTGACGCTGTCCGTCTCCGAGCTCGTCCGGGTCCGACTCGACCGAGCCGCCGAGCGTCGTCGGCGCCGAGCCGCGGCGGAGCAGGGACGAGCACGGGACGAGCGGGTGCGGATCGCCCGCGAGCTCCACGACTCGGTCGCCCACAGCATGTCCCTCATCAACCTGCAGGCGGGCGTGGCGCTCCACCTCGGTGCCGACCTGCCCGACCGCACCCGGCAGTCGCTCGCCGACATCCGGGACACCAGCCGCGACGCCCTGGTGGAGCTCCGCACGATCCTCGGCGTCCTGCGCTCGGTGGACGGCCAGGGCGATCCGGGCACCGCGTCGGCGTCGGCGTCGGCGGGTGCCGAGCCCGAGCGGAACCCCGTGCCGGGTCTCGACCGCCTGCCCGACCTCGTCGAACGGGCACGAGCGGCCGGGGTCGACCTCCGCGCCGAGGTGGACGGCGACCCCGCGGCGCTGGATCGCACCACCGACCGCACGGCCTTCCGCATCGTCCAGGAATCGGTGACCAACGTCATGAAGCACGCGCACGACCACCACGCCGTCATCGCGGTCCGGATCGGCCCGGAGGTCGTCGAACTCGTCGTCGAGGACACCGCCGCACCCGACCGCGCCACCGGCGCACCGTCCGTCGCCCCGTTGCTCGGCCCGTCCGGCAACGGGATCATCGGCATGCGCGAGCGTGCGAACGCCGTCGGGGGCACCCTCGCCGCGGGACCGACGGCGTCCGGCTGGCGGATCGCGGCACGGTTGCCCGTCGCCGTCGCCCCGGGCACCCCGGCCACGACCGATGCGGCGGCCCGACGGTGAGCCCGACGACGAGCTCGGTGGACAACCCGATCCGGGTCGTGCTGGTCGACGACCAGGTGCTCGTCCGGGCGGGGCTCCGGGCGCTCGTCGAGGCCGAGCCGGGCATGACGGTCGTCGGTGAGGCGGGCGACGGGGACGCCGCCGTCGAGGCCGTCCGACGGGAACGTCCCGACGTCGTCCTCATGGACATCCGGATGCCGGGCACCGACGGGCTCGCCGCGACGCAGCGGATCTCCGCGGACCCCGACCTCGACGCCGTGCACGTCGTGATCCTCACCACGTTCGAGGAGGACTCCTACGTCTTCGAGGCGATCCGCGGCGGCGCAGCGGGGTTCCTCGTGAAGGACACCGAGCCGGCCGAGCTGCTCCGGGCCGTCCGCACCGTGCACGCGGGGGAGTCGCTGCTCTCACCCGGCGCCACCCGTTCCCTCGTCGCCGCGTACGCCACCCACGCGAAGCCGTCCTCGTTGGCGCCGGCGCTCGACGCCCTCACCGAACGGGAGCGCCAGGTCATGCAGCTCGTCGCGCTGGGGCTGACGAACACAGAGATCGCCGAGCGCCTGTTCGTCAGCCCGATGACCACGAAGACCCACGTCTCGCGCGCGATGATCAAGCTCGGGGCGCGCGACCGTTCGCAGCTCGTGGTCTTCGCCTACGAGACCGGACTCGTCACGCCCGGATGGCAGCCCTGATCACCGGCTGACGGCGGACACGGCCGCGTGCGGACGCATGCCAGGGTCGGTCCGCTGCTGCACGTCGACGACCGTGAACCCGGCGCGCTCGAGGACGTCGGCCATCTGCGCCACCGGCCAGCGGTGGGCGGTCGTCACGGCGTGGTCGAACGGCTCGAGCGCCTCGCCCGCGAAGAAGCCGACGAGCAAGCCGCCTCCGGGCACGAGGACCCGGCGGAACTCGGCCAGCGCTCCCGGGACACGGTCGGGGGCGTGGTGCACGAGCGAGTACCAGGACAGCACCCCGCCGATCGAGTCGCCCGGCAGCCCGGTGGTCTCGAAGGAGCCCACCCGGAAGTCGACGTCCGGTGCCGCCGCGCGGGCGAGCTCGACGAAGCGCGGCACGCTGTCGAGACCGACGACCGGGTGCCTCCGTCCGGCGAGGTGCGCCGTCCAGTGCCCCGGGCCGCACCCGGCGTCCAGGACGGTGCCGGTGACCCCGTCCGCCCACGACTCGACGAGTGACCGGTCCGCCGGGTGCACGGCGTGCATCGAGCCGAGCACCTGCGCGTACTCGTCGGCTCGGTCGCTGTAAGCCTCGACGACCAGGCGTCCGGCGCGGCGATCGCGGTCCCCACGGTCGACGGGGAGCGGGTCCGCGCGGTCCTCGTGCACGACCACGACGCTACCGTGCGGTCGTGCCGCGTCGCGGCGGGCAGGAGACGCAGACGTCGACGGGACCGGTCGCCCGACGGCGGACCGGTCCCGTCCGGCGATCACGTCCGGGCGGTCGGCAGCGATCCCTCGTCGTCCGTACCCGGAGCGTCGCTGCCCGGCGCGTCCGTCGCGAGCCGCCGCCGTCGCCGGGTGGCGAGCGCGGTGCAGCCGGTCGCGAGCAGCGCCAGCGCCAGGGCGCTCGCCGCGGTGATGCTGGTCCCGGTCCACGCCAGGCGCCCGGCGCTCGCGGCCGGGCCGCGCGACCCGTGACCCACCGGACGCCCTCCGTCGCCGTGACCGCTGCTCCCGCCGCCCGGTCCGGACCCGGACCCGTTGCCGTCGCCGGAACCGTCGCCGACTCCGTCCCCGTTGCCGTCACCCGGACCGGGCCCGGGGTCCGTCGCCGTGTCGTCCTCGACGAGACCCGCGTCGACGGTCTCGTCACGCGTCACACCCTGGAGGGCGCCGTCCGCGCCCGAGCGGCGGTCCAGCGTGACGACCGGTGTCGTCCCGTCCTGGTCGGCGTCGGAGTCGATCGCCGGGTCGTCGCCGACGTGCTCCCCGGTGAATTGCGCTCCGTCCGGGGCTGTGAAGCGGACGCGGTACCGCCCGGGGCGCAACCCGTCGAAGCCGTAGTCGCCGTCGGCGTCCGTCGTGACCGAGCGCTCGACCGTCGCACCGCGGTCGTCGGTCCCGGTCAGCGTGACGGGGACACCGCCGGCGCCCGGCTCATCATCGTCCTGCAGGCCGTCGTCGTTCCGGTCGTCCCAGACGTGGTCGCCGATCGCACCCGCGACGACGCGGACGGTCGACGGGTTCGACTGCACCGGCAGCGCCAGGTCCGACGTCCGGAGCCCGAACCGGTTGACGTAGGTGTCACCGTCGCGCGCGCCGCTCGTCGCGAGCTCGACGCGGTGTGACACGGTCGCACCGCTCGCCAGCGGGGCCGCACGCTCGATGCGGACCGCCGTGACCGCCGCGAGGGACTCCGGACAGCCCGCCGAACCCAGGTCCGACCCGGTGCACCAGCGGGTGTTCCCGCCGGGCTGGTTGCTCGCGTCGGCGCCGTCGAGCGACACGGTGGACGGCGCCGCGTCGGTGTAGCGCACGGTCTCGTCGCCCTCCGGGTCCGTCGAGACCGGGGTCGCCAGCCCGACACTGCCGTGGAACGACGACCCGCGACGGTCGTCACGGTGCGGCAGCACGTCGATCAGGTCGAGACCGCTGATCGTCGTGTCGTCGGTGTCGGTGGCGCGGAGGTCCCACTCGAGGTGGTCCCCGGCCACGACCACCGGTGTCGGCGTGGTCTTCTCCACCCCGACCCCGCCGGTCGTCACGACCCGCAGCCCGCGCTGGGCGGTGCGCCAGCGTTCGTCGGACCGGTCGGTGGGCGCCGCCACGGTGGCGGTGTTCGTGATCGACCCGGCCGGCGCCGACCCGTCGACCTCGGCCGTGTACGTGATCGGGGTGATCCGCGAGTTCGGGTGGACGTCGTGCAGCGTCCAGGTCAGCCGCTGCTGCCGCTGCCCGTCGGCGGACCCCACCGTGTCGACCACGGGCTCCTCGGACGCGCTGCCGTCGACGTACGAGGTGTGCGGCGGGAGGACGTCGCGGACCGTGACGTCGGTCGGCTCCCCGTCGGCGAACCCGTTCGTCAGGGTCGGTCGGAGCGCGAAGTCGACGGTGTTGCCCGGGACGACCGCGTCCGTCCGGTCCGGGGTGTCGTCGGCGTCGTGCCCGGGGTCGACGACGACCTTGCCGACGCGCGCCAGGTCCTCGGTGAGCACGACGCTGTCGGCCAGCCCACCGGCACCGAGCACGGGGTCCTGCTGGTCGTGCACCCACCCGGGACGCTGGTCGCCGAAGTGGGCGTGCCCGAAGTCGTACGCACGGGTGCCGTCGGCGGCGCGACGGGTCGTGACGGTCGAGTACAGCCCGCCGCTGCCGCCACCGAGCAGGTCACCGGTCACCCGGACGGCGCCGACCGCGGCGATCCCGCCGGGGACGTCGTCCGGGTCGTCGTACCAGGGGCCGTCCGCGTCGTCACACGTCTGCACCTGGCCCTGCGCCGGGGACGCCATGTCGAAGGCGGCGTACTGCACCCGGGCGTGGTCGAACCCGGTGGTCCACGCGGGAGCGCGCTTCCCGACGGCCGTGAGGCGCTGGGTGCGGCGGTCGAACGTGTCGCAGAGTGCGGCGTCCCGGTACGCCGCGAGTCCGGTGTTCGTCATCGCGACGTCGCTCCGGAGCAGGGTGCCGCCGGTCGCCCACGCATCGCCCTCCCTCGCGGAGCCCGCGGTGGTCGTGGTGCCGTCGTCCCCGAGCCGCCAGAGTCGCTTGCCAGCGGTTCCCGGACCGAGTTCGACCAGGTTCCGCGACGCGTGGTTGTCCGCGGTCGGCTCCGTGCCGCCGCCGAAGTTCGGCGCCCCGCCGACCGAGGTCGTCTGCAGCGCCGTGTAGGTGTTCACGGACTCGACCGAGGTCGTCACCGTCGGGGTGGGCATCCAGAGGCTGATCCAGCCGCTGACGACGTAGGGCTCCACGCCGCCGCTGATCGGCCCGCCGGTGACGCTCCGGGTGGGGATCCGCGACGGGTCGGTGACGGCACCGGTGATCGTGACGCCGACGTCTGCACCCGGGCCGGACTGCGTGCAGGTGATCGTGCCCGAGTCGACGACCGCGCGGTCCCCGCCGCCGCGACCACCCGGCAGACCGCCGAACTGCACACCGTCCTCGCCGTTCCGACCGCACGCGGGGCGACCGCCGTTCCACAGCACCGCGCCGGACGGGCGGTCGCCGAGCAGGCGGGGCACGTCGTCGGTGAAGGTCATGTCGCCGGTGCTCCGCTCGAAGCCGAGCACGCCCTGCCCGGGGACGGGCGACTGCCAGTCCACGGTCATCGGGTAGACGAGCTGGATGCCGGGGGTGCCGTCCGGCCCCGGGGCGTCGGTCGTCAGGACGGAGCCGACCACCTGCTTGCTGAGGTCGTACCGTGGAGCAGCGGACACCGTCGTGGTCGCCGAGGTGACGGGTGCGGTCGTGTCGGCGTCGTCCGCCGTGGCGGTGCCGGTCACGGCGATGCGGTCGCCGTTCCGCAGGTCGCCGGAGACGTGGAGCACGACGGGGACGGCCACGGCGTGCCCACCGGCGACGTCGCCGAGGACGCAGGTGAGTCGTCGGCCCGTGACCGCCGAACCGGGACCGCGGCAGGGCAGCGGGACCCCGTCCCAGCTGGTGCCCTCGGGGGCGTCCAGCACGAAGCGTTCGTCGTGGGCGGTGCCACCGTCCGCGTTGACGGTCGCCCGGTAGGTGACGGAGTCCTCCGTGCGGACGACGCCGTTCGCGGGACCGGAGTCACGAGCCGGTCCGTCGTCCGGGGTGAACGGGCCACGACCGTCCGCGGCGACGTCGAGGGCGAGTCCGACGGTCGCGGCAGGCGTGGCGCTCGCGGCAGGCGTGGCGGTCGCAGCGGCGGCGGGCGCGACCGGGACGAGCCCGACGGCGAGCGCGACGACCGCTGCCGCGGAGCGGAGGGGGACAGGTTGACGGGGCATGACGCTCCTCGGTCGGGGGTACAGGGCCGTCCATCTGTAACTCCGAGCGGCTCCCGGTGACCACGATTCCACATATGACATTTCGAGTTTCGCAGTGTGTCGAGTGCTCGGCGCTCCATCCCGTGGCGATCCCGGCGCCCCCGGGGCAGACTCGACGTGCACGTCGCGCTCGCCGTGACCGCACCCGCACCGCCGCGGCACGCTCCGCGGTCCCGCCGACGAAGGAGTCCCCGCATGACCGACGCCAGCCACGCGAGCACCACGAACCCGGCCGCACCTCTCCCCGGCGCGGGCGACGGGGGACCGGCGAGCGATGCGGGGTCGGGACGGCCGGACACGTGGGCCTCGACCGACCGCGGCCAGCTGATCGACCGGGCCGAGGTCGTCGTCACCAGCCCGGACCGGAACTTCGTCACGCTGCGGATCACGACCGTCGACGGCGTCACCGGGCTCGGCGACGCCACGCTGAACGGCCGGGAGCTCGCCGTCGCCGCCTACCTGACCGAGCACGTCGTGCCGCTGCTCGCCGGTCGGGACGCCTCGCGCATCGAGGACGCCTGGCAGTTCCTCTACCGCTCGTCGTACTGGCGACGCGGTCCGGTCACGATGGCCGCGATCGCCGCGGTCGACATGGCGCTCTGGGACATCAAGGCCAAGGTCGCCGGCATGCCCCTCTACCAGCTGCTCGGCGGCGCCTCCCGGACCGGACTCATGGCGTACGGGCACGCCTCCGGCAAGGAGCTGCCCGAGCTGTTCGACTCGATCCGCGAGCACCAGGAGGAGGGCTACCGGTCCATCCGGGTCCAGACCGGCGTCCCCGGGCTCGAGAGCATCTACGGCATCGCCTCGAACAGGACGACCGCGGGGAACGCGGGCGTCCGCTACGACTTCGAGCCGGCGCAGCGCGGGGCGTTCCCCGCGATGGAGGACTGGGACACCCGCGCCTACCTGCGGCACGTGCCGACGGTGTTCGAGGCCGTCCGCAACGAGTTCGGCCCCGAGCTGCCGCTCCTGCACGACGGACACCACCGGATGACCCCGCTGCAGGCCGCCAAGCTCGGCAAGAGCCTGGAGCCGTACGACCTGTTCTGGCTCGAGGACTGCACCCCCGCCGAGAACCAGGAGGCGCTCAAGCTCGTCCGCCAGCACACCACGACGCCGCTCGCGATCGGCGAGGTCTTCAACACGATCTGGGACTTCAAGGACATCATCCGCGACCAGCTCATCGATTACGTCCGCGGTGCCGTCACGCACATGGGCGGGATCTCGCCGCTGCGCAAGACGATGGACTACGCGGCGATGTACCAGATCAAGTCCGGGTTCCACGGACCGACGGACATCTCGCCGGTCGGACTCGCGGCGCAGATGCACCTCGGCCTGGCGATCCACAACTTCGGCATCCAGGAGTACATGCAGCACGGCCCCCGGACGAACCAGGTGTTCCGGCAGACGTTCACGTTCACCGACGGCTTCCTGCACCCGGGCGACGAGCCGGGTCTCGGCGTGACGCTCGACGTCGACGAGGCCGGGAAGTACCCCTACGAGCAGGCGTACCTGCCGTTCAACCGCCTGGCCGACGGGACCGTCCACGACTGGTAGCGGCTCCCGCAGCGCCGGGCATGCTGGGTGCGTGGAGTTCGCGGAGGTGGCGAGGGAACTGCTCCTCGTCGCGCCCGCGGACTTCGTGCGTGAGCGCACCGCGCGACAGCGTGCCGTGCGGAAGGACGACCGGGCGCTGGCCACCAGGATCGGTGGTCTGCGGAAGCCCGCGCCCGCCGCCTGGGTGGTCGAACTGCTCGCGCACGAGGGTGCCCTCGACGAGGCCGTGGACCTGGGCCCGGCGATCCGGCAGGCACAGGCCGACGCGGACCCCGCGGCGATCCGGCAGCTCCGGCAGCAGCGCGGCGCGGTCGTGACGGCACTCGCGCAGGCCGGCGCCGACCTGGCCTCGCACGCCGGGCACCCGGCGACGTCGGCGGTGCTCGACCAGGTCCGCGCCACGATCGAGGCCGCGATGACGGATCCGCACGCCGGTGCCGCGGTCCGCTCGGGACTGCTCGTCCGACCCCTCGAGAGCGCCGGGTTCGAGGCGGTCGACCTCGACGGCGCGCTCGCCGACCCGGACGCCGTCCCCGATGCGTGGTCCGGCACCGACGCCGAACCCATCCCGATCACCAGCGCGAGGCGGACGCGGGAGGCGAGCCGCGCCTCCCGGCCGGACCCCGGACCGCGAGCGGAACCGGAGTCGGAGGAACAGCCGACGCCGGCGGCCGATCCGGCGGCGGAACGCCGCGCCGCCCGCGAGGCCGAGTCGGTGGCCCGGAGCGAGTCCCGCGACGCCGACGCCGCGCTCGACGCCGCGGAGTCCGACCTCGAGGTGGCGGAGGACCACCGCTCGGACCTCGAACGGCAGCTCGCCGAGGCGACGGCCGCGGTCGGACGTGCCGAGCGGGCCCGCGACGAGGCGGAGGCGGCGAGCGACCGTGCCCGGGAGCTGCTGCGGGCCGCGCAGCGGCACCGTCGCGACGTCGGGCGCTGACGCAGGGCCGGTCCTCATCCCCTCGGATGAAAGCGTCGTCGTCCGGTCGCTGCGGTGGGGACGCCCGCCCTACGCTCGCCGACATGACCTCCTTCCTGCGCCGCCGGGCACGGCACCTCCTGGCTCCCGCCGCCGGCGCCGTGTACCTGGTGCTGTGGATCGTCGCGGAGGCCGGCCGCAGCGACCTGACCGGCCACGTGCTCGTCGTCAGCGCCTTCGCGGTCGCGATCGGTCTGGCGAACTGGATGCCCGCCACGGCGCTCGGGCTCGTCGTGGTCGTGCCGCTGCTCCAGGCGCTGCACCTGCTGCCCGGACCGCAGGCCACGACGTGGCCGACCTACCTGGCCGTCGCGATCGTCGTCGGTCTCGTCGGTGCCGGCCGGTCGGGGCTGCTGCGGTGGCTCGCGGTGCCCGTCCTCGGGCTCGCCAGCGCCGCCGCGGCGTGGGCAATGGCGGTGCCGACCGTGGCCGACCCCGACGTGTGGGGGAACTGGACGGCCTCGCGCTCGGGCACACGGAACGACCTCGTCCTGCTGACCCTGGCGCTCGCCGGCGCGAGCGGGATCGCGTGGGCGGTCGGCGTCGCGGTCGGTGCCGCGTGGCGGATCGGCCTCGCCCGCGTCCGCGTCGTCGAGGCCGAGCGGGAGACCGAGGTCACCACGGCCGAACTCCGTGCGGAGCAGGACCGAGCGCGCATCGCCCGCGACGTGCACGACTCGCTCGCGCACTCGCTCGCGGTGGTCGTGTCGCAGGCCCAGGGCGCCGCGGCCGTCGCGGGTCCGGACGGTCCGACGGCGACCGCCCTGCGCGACATCGCCGACGTGAGCAGGAACGCCCTCGGTGACGTGCGGTCGCTCGTCGAACGGATCCAGGGCTCCGGGCCGGGCGCCGTGCACGGGCTGGCGGACGTCCCCGACCTGGTCGAGGACATGCGCGAACTCGGGATGCAGGCGTCCTTCGAGCAGCACGGCGACCCGGTGTCGCTCGGGACCGCCGTCGGCGGTGCCGTGCACCGCATCGTGCAGGAGAGCCTCACGAACGTGCTCAAGCACCAGGGCCGGACCGCGTCAGCGCGGGTGGTGCTCGACTGGCGCGGAGCCGGTCTCGGGATCGTCGTGACCTCGCGCGGCGACGCGCCGCTCGTCCGGCTCGACGGCGTCGGCTCCGGCGTGAACGGCATGCGGGAACGCGCCCGTCTCGCGGGCGGCTGGCTCCGCGCGGGCGTGGGCGACGAGCCGGACGAGTTCGTCGTCACGGGGTGGCTGCCCGCCGAGGGCACCCGGTGAGCGAGGTCCGCGTCGCCGTCGTCGACGACCAGCCCCTGTTCGCCTCCGGGATGCGGATGCTCGTCGACGCCCAGGACGACATGACCTGCGTCGGCACCGCGGCGGACGGCACCGCTGCACTGGCCCTCTGTACGGAGGCGGAGCCGGACGTCCTGCTCCTGGACCTCCGGATGCCGGTGCTGAACGGCATCGAGACGACGGCACGACTGGCCGCACGCGGAGGCGACCGCCCGAAGGTCGTCGTGCTCACCACCATCCGGCGGGACGAGGCCGTGCTCGCGGCCCTCCGCGCCGGGGCCGCGGCCTTCCTGACGAAGGACGCGCTGCCCGAGGTCGTGCTCACCACGATCCGCGACGTGCACGAAGGGCGCTCGGCACCGACCGAGACCGAGGCACTCGACCTGCTCCGCGCCGACGGCACCCTCGTCGAGACCCCGCGTGCGGACGAGGTGCTCGACGTCCTGACCGCGCGGGAGCGCGAGGTGTTCCTGCTCGTCGCGAAGGGCCTGAGCAACCAGGAGATCGCGTCGTCGGTGTTCCTCAGCGAGGCCACCGTGAAGACCCACGTCCGCGCGGTGCTGACGAAGCTCGGACTCCGGAACCGGATCCAGGTCGTCATCACCGCACACGAACGCGGCCTCGTCCGCGCCTAGGGGGAACCATGCGCATCACCCAGCGTGCCGCGAGGACCGGCACCCTCGTCCTCGTCGTCGCCGGTCTCGGGGGAGCGGTCCTGCACAGCCTGCCGGAGCCCGCCGACCACGCCGTCCGCCCCACCGTCGAACGGGACCTCGACACGTGGTCGATGCCGCTCGACGGGTACGCGCAGCCGGGGTGGTCCGAGGTCGGCTACGCGGAGGCGTTGCTCGACGAACCGTGCCTGCGCGACCTCGGCATCGACTCCCCGGTGCCGTGGGCGACCCTCGTGGGCCTGCAGGCGGACTCGATCAGCGACGAGACGCCGGTCCGCGGCAACGACGCTCCGGCGCTGGCGTGGTCGCGCCCGCTGCGTGCGGAGGCAGCCGCGGAGCGGGGGTACCAGCGGCCGTCCGCGCGGGGCGCGAACCGCGACGGCTGGCGGCAGCGGAGCGAGGACCCGGAGTGGAACGCCGCGTTCGACCGAGCCGACCGCGACGCCGTCGACCGCTGCTTCCGGGCGTCCCGCCGGACGCTCGGCACCGACGACGACGGAGCGGCCCAGGGTGCCTCGACGACCGCGAAGCGCCTCACCTTCCTCGCGGCCGACGCGGCACGCCGAGAGCCCGCGGTCGTCGCCGCAGCAGGGCGGTGGCGGACCTGCCTGGCGCCCGTGGCACCGGGCGCGCTGCCCGAGGAGCCCTCCGGTATGCCCACCGGAGCGATGCGCCAGGCGTTCGGTACCAGGGGCCCCGCACTGCCGGTGTCGGACGCCGAGACCGCCTTCGCCGAGCACGACGTTGCCTGCCAGGAGTCCTCCGGCTACCGATGGGCGCTGTACGACGCGCAGTGGTCTCGTCTCCTGCACGTCACCGCGTCCGACGCCGCGGTCCTCGACGCCGTCCGACCGGACCAGGTCGCGGTGGCGGAGCGCGTCGCGGCGACGATCGAGCGGCTCGCGCCGCCGGCGCCGGAGGGCGTCGACTGAGCCGCGGTCGCGGGCAGGTGGTCCTGGGGGGACCTGCCCGCGGCCGCAGGGGGTGCCGGGCGGGAGGCGCGTGGCGGCGCCGCCACGCGCCTCCCGTCCGTCCGTGGTGCCGGGAGATCCGTGTGCGGCGCCGGACGATCCGTCCGCGGCGCAGCATCCGGACGACACGCCCGGCAGCCCCTGCTAGACTCGTGAACCGACTTCGGCGAGGGCCGCGCATGCGCGGCCGTGATCGACGCGGTAGGGAGACCCGGCCCAGCCCTGGGAGCGTTCCTCACGCGTGCACGCGTTCGAGTTGCAACACCACAGACCCCCCCCGATGCCGGCACCCCGGCGTCGACCACGACACCAGGAGGCGCCACCATGGCCGACTACACCAAGCTCGCAGCGGAGAACCGCACCAAGTTCGGCAAGGGCGCAGCGCGCAAGCTCCGTGCCGCCGACAAGATCCCCGCGGTCGTCTACGGCCACGGCACCGAGCCGCAGCACATCAGCCTGCCGGGCCACGAGACGATGCTGCTCGTCCGTACGGCGAACGCCGTCGTCGACCTCGACATCGAGGGCTCGGCGCAGCTCGCCCTCGTCAAGGACGTCCAGCGTGACCCGGTGCGCCAGATCATCGAGCACATCGACCTCGTCGTCGTGCGTCGTGGCGAGAAGGTCACCGTCGACGTCCCCGTCGTCGTCACCGGTGAGTCCTTCTCCGGCACCATCCACGTGCAGGACCTCTCCTCGGTCTCGCTGCTCGTCGAGGCGACCGACATCCCGGAGCACGTGACCGTGGACGTCGAGGGCCTCGAGGACGGCACGCAGGTCCTCGCCTCGCAGCTCGAGCTCCCGTCGGGCGCCGAGCTCGAGACCGACGCCGAGGCGCTCGTCGTCCAGATCGTCACCCCGCGTGGCACCGCTGACGACGACGCCGCCGACGAGGCCGCTGCCGAGGCGGGCGCCGAGGCCGGTGCCGAGGGCGGCTCCGCCCCGGTCGACGCCGACTCCGAGTAGGACCCTCCGGAGAGATGGCACTCCGCGGAACGTCTGGCCGACGCTGATGACAGGAACGACCCTCGTCGTGGTCGGGCTCGGGAACCCCGGGCCCGACTACGCGGGCAACCGTCACAACGTCGGCCAGATGGTCCTCGACGAACTCGCGGCTCGCATGGGTGCGACGTTCAAGAAGCACAAGACGCCGAACCAGGTCGCCGAGGGGCGTCTCGTGCCGGGCGGCCCGAAGCTCGTCCTCGCCAAGCCCGGCTCGTTCATGAACACCTCGGGCGGCCCCGTCTCGAGCGTCCTCGGGTTCTACAGCGTCACCCCGGCCGACCTCGTCGTCGTGCACGACGAACTCGACCTGCCGTTCGACACCGTGCGCCTCAAGGGCAACGGCGGGCACGGCGGCCACAACGGCCTGCGGGACATCATCAAGGCGACCGGCACGAACGAGTTCAGCCGGGTGCGCATCGGCATCGGTCGTCCGCCGGGCCGCCAGGACCCCGCCGACTTCGTCCTGCGCGACTTCTCGCCGACCGAGAAGAAGGCGCTGCCGAACCTGCTCGCCGACGGCGCCGACGCCGTCGAGGCGATCGCGGAGCTCGGCCTCCTCGCCGCGCAGCAGCGCGTGCACGCTCCCTCCTGACGGTTCCCGCCCGGGAGGCACGCCCCGCCTCCGCCACGCGGCGCACCGGCCGGCACGTGACGACCCCGTCATCCGGCCGCTGTCCGGTCGGCGCGTGGTCCCCGAAGTGGGGGACCACTCCGTCCCCCGACGGTCGGTAGGTTCGCCGCGGGGAGACCGTCCCCGACGAGGGGGACGACCATGGGACCAGCACCGCACCGGGAACGACCGACACCGCGACTCCGGGCAGCCGTGGGCGTGGTGCCCGCGGCGATCGCGGTCATCGCGGTCGGACTGGCCTCGATCCTCACGCAGGACGGCGCGGTCGCCGTCACCGAGACCTGGACCCCGACGAGCGCGGAGACCGCCGCGCCCCCGGTCGCGACGCGCTTCGGTGCGCCGAACGACGTGCACCGGGCCGCCGACGGGTCGCTGCTCCTCGCAGACTTCTCGGCGAACGGGCTGCTGCGCCGCGCGGTCGACGGCACCTGGAGCGTCGTCGCGCCCTTCGGGACCGGCAGCGGTGACCTGTGGAACCCCTCGGCGGTCACGACCACCGCGGACGGTCGGATCGTCGTGGCCGAGGCCGGTCGTCCCGCACTCGCCGTGCTCGACGCCGACGGTCGCGTCCTCTCCCGCACGGCGCCGCCCGTCCGCCGAGCGGTGTCCGAGCTCGCGGTGTCCGACACGACCGTGTTCGCCGCGGTCCCGGGGAGCGGCTCGCTGTTCACCGCCGGACTCGGCTCCGACGCGTGGACGACGGTGGCGGGTCCGTGGACCGACCCGAGCGGCGTCGCGGTGTCGACCGACGGCCGGACGCTCACCGTGACGGACGCCGGGACCGACGAGGTCTGGCAGGTCGACCGTGCGACGGGGACCGCCACGGCACTCGGCTTCCCGGGAGACGCGCAGTCGAGGCTCCGCGGTGTCGCCGTCGACGGCGCCGACGTCTTCGCGGTGGACATCGGACACGGTGTGGTCTGGGCACGGACAGCCGGTGCATGGAACGCGGCGTTCTCGACGGCTCCGGACGGATCGACGCTGGCGAACCCGACCGCCGTGACGGTCGGACCGGACCGGACGCTCGTCGTCGCGGACTACAACCGGCAGCGGATGGTGACGGCCACGTCCTCCGGACGCGAGGTCGCCGTCCCGAGCCCGACCGCGACGACCGAGCCCACCGCGGAGCCGACCGCCGCGGGCACGCCGGTCCCCGACCCGACCGCCGACCCGACCGCGACGGTCGCGCCGACCCCCGATCCGACCCCACTCCCGACGTCGGAGCCGATCCTGACCCCGGCTCCGACGTCGGGTCCCACCGATCCGCCGACCACCCCGATCCCGACGCCGACCCTGACCCCGACGCCGACCCTGACCCCGGAGCCGACCCTGACCCCGACGGCGCAGGCGACCGCGACGCCGACGGCCACCGTCGCACCGTCGCCGACGGCGACCAGCGGACCGACGGGTGCCGCGCGACCGGACCCGACCGGCGCCCCCACGGCGGCCCCCGGCTCCGGGGCGACCCCCTCGGACACCGCGGGTGGCGCGGACACCGGCACCGCGCCTCCCGGCCGACCGGCAGCCGACCCCGCGGCCACCGGCAGCGACACCGCTGCCGGACCCGGGCGGGGCGCACTGGCCTGGACCGGTGCGACGCCGCTCGCCCCGGCACTGTTCGCCGCCGCGGTCCTCGTCGCGGCCGGCCTCCTGCTGCGGTGTCGCCGCCGCAGCTGACCGGTGTGCGCGGCCCGTGTTCGCCGGCCGCGCACGCCGAACCGTGTGTCGGACGCCGCCGGTACCATCGTCTGAGTGACGATCTCGGGCATCATCCCTGCGCTCTCGCGCGCCTCCGCGTTCGATCGTGTCCTCCGCGCCGCCGCGCGTGACGCCGACTTCTCCGTCGTCGACGGCCTGCGCGTCCCGCTGCTCGGCGCCCTGCTCGCCGAGCGCGGCGGTCCCCAGTGCCTGTTCGTCGTCACGGCCACCGGGCGCGAGGCCGAGGCGGTCCGCGGCGCGCTGACCTGCACCGTGCCCGACGCCGAGGTCCTCGAGTTCCCCGCGTGGGAGACCCTGCCGCACGAGCGCCTCAGCCCGAGCGCGCAGACCGTCGGCACGCGCATCGCGACGCTCCGGAAGCTCGCGGCGTGGCAGGGCGCCGATCCGGCCGACCGTCGCACGACCGTCGTGGTCGCGAGCGTGCGGGCCGCGCTGCAGCCGATCGCGGGCAACCTGACGTCGCTCGCGCCGGTCGCCCTCCGGACCGACTCGCGCGGCAACGACCTCGCGCAGATCGCGTCGCAGCTCGTCGACCTCGCGTACGCCCGCGTCGACCTCGTCACCCGCCGCGGCGAGTTCGCGGTCCGCGGCGGCATCCTCGACGTCTTCCCCCCGGGCGCCGACCACCCCGTGCGCGTCGACTTCTTCGGCGACGAGATCGAGGCGATCAAGGCGTTCTCGGTGGCCGACCAGCGCACCACCGACGACGACCTCGGGTCGGTCGAGCTCACCGCATCCCGCGAGCTCCTGCTCAGCGACGACGTCCGCCAGCGGGCCCGCGAGATGCTCCACGAGTTCCCGAACCTGTCCCAGATGCTGGCGAAGATCGCCGAAGGGATCCCGGTCGAGGGCATGGAGTCCCTCGCGCCGGCGCTCGTGCAGGACCTCGTGCCGATCACCACGTACCTGCCCGAGGCCGCGACGATCGCGGTCCTCTCGCCCGAGCGTGTCGCCGGGCGCGCGCACAGCCTGGCCGAGACGAACACCGAGTTCCTGCAGGCCGCCTGGAGCGCCGCGGTCGCGGGGGCACAGGCGCCCATCGACCTCGACGCGGGCAACTTCCTGTCCGTGCAGCAGCTCAAGAACACCCGCGGCCAGCGCACCTGGTGGACGGTGACGCCGTTCGACTCCGGGCTCGACGAGGGCGACCGGGACCGCGTGCTCAGCGACGCCGAGGCCGCTGCGGAGGCCGGCGAGTACATCCGGGTGCGCGCCGAGGCGATCCCGAGCTTCGCGGGCAGCGCGGACGGCGCCGTCGAGCACGTCAAGCACCTCGTCGACGACGGGTGGGGCGTCGTGGTGACGGCGCAGGGCAAGGGGCTCGTCGAGCGCGCCGTCCAGGTGCTCGCCGACGCCGGCGTCGCCGCGCGTGCCGAGGACCTCACGGCGCCGCCGGAGCCGGGCGTCGTGATCGTCACGACGGCCTCGGTCGAGGCCGGCTTCGCCACCCCCGACCCGCGGATCGCCCTGCTCAGCGAGGCCGAGTTCTACGGCCGCAGCGTCCAGCAGGGCGCCCGCACGGTCAAGAAGCTCGCCGGTCGCCGCAAGAACGTCGTCGACCCGCTGCAGCTGAAGCCGGGCGACGTCGTCGTGCACAACACCCACGGCATCGGCAAGTTCGTCGAGCTGGTCTCTCGCGAGGTCAGCTCCGGCGGCCGCAACGCCGTGAAGACGCAGCGGGAGTACCTCGTGCTCGAGTACGCGCCGTCGAAGCGGAACTACCCGGGCGACAAGCTCTTCGTGCCGACCGACCAGCTCGACCAGCTCTCGCGGTACGTCGGTGGCGAGAACCCGACCCTGTCGAAGATGGGCGGGTCGGACTGGTCCGCGGCGAAGTCGAAGGCGCGCAAGGCCGTCCGCGACATCGCCGTCGACCTCGTGAAGCTCTACTCCGCGCGCATGGCGTCGAAGGGCCACGCGTTCGGGCCCGACACCCCGTGGCAGCGCGAGCTCGAGGAGGCGTTCCCGTTCGCCGAGACCGCCGACCAGCTCACCACGATCGACGAGATCAAGCGCGACATGGAGAGCCCCATCCCGATGGACCGCCTGCTCTCCGGCGACGTCGGCTACGGCAAGACCGAGGTCGCGATCCGCGCGGCGTTCAAGGCCGTGCAGGACGGCAAGCAGGTCGCGGTCCTCGTGCCGACGACCCTGCTCGTGCGCCAGCACATGGAGACGTTCCAGGAGCGCTTCGCCGGGTTCCCCGTGCACCTGCGTGCGCTGAGCCGCTTCCAGAGCGAGAAGGAGTCGAAGGAGACGATCGCCGGGCTCGCCGACGGCACCGTCGACATCGTCATCGGCACGCACCGGATCCTGTCGCAGAACATCGCGTTCAAGGACGTCGGCCTCGTGATCATCGACGAGGAGCAGCGCTTCGGTGTCGAGCACAAGGACCAGCTCAAGAAGCTCAAGACCAACGTCGACGTCCTGGCCATGTCCGCGACGCCGATCCCGCGGTCGCTCGAGATGGCGGTCACCGGCATCCGCGAGATGTCGACACTGGCGACCCCGCCGGAGGACCGCCACCCGATCCTGACCTTCGTCGGCCCGCAGTCGGACCTGCAGGTCGCCGCCGCGATCCGCCGCGAGCTCCTCCGCGAGGGGCAGGTGTTCTACGTGCACAACCGCGTGAAGGACATCCAGTCGGTCGCGTCGCACCTCGCCGAGATCGTGCCGGACGCCCGCATCCAGGTCGCGCACGGGCAGATGTCCGAGGGCACCCTCGAGCAGGTCATGGTCGACTTCTGGGAGCGGAAGTTCGACGTCCTCGTGTCGACCACGATCGTCGAGACCGGACTGGACATCGCGAACGCCAACACGCTCATCATCGACAAGGCCGACAAGTACGGCCTGTCGCAGCTGCACCAGCTGCGCGGTCGTGTCGGGCGTGGTCGTGAGCGCGGGTACGCGTACTTCCTCTACGACGCCGACAAGCCGCTGTCCGAGACCGCACAGGACCGGCTCGAGACCATCGCCGCGAACAACGAGCTCGGCGCGGGCATGCAGGTCGCGATGAAGGACCTCGAGATCCGCGGCGCCGGCAACCTGCTCGGCGGCGAGCAGTCCGGGCACATCGCCGGGGTCGGTTTCGACCTGTACCTCCGCATGATCGGCGAGGCGGTGTCGCAGTTCCGCGGCGACGTCGCCGAGGGCCAGACCGAGCTCCGGCTCGAGATCCCGGTCGACGCGCACATCCCCGAGGACTACGTCGAGTCCGAGCGGCTCCGGCTCGAGGCGTACCAGAAGCTGTCGGCCGCATCGGCCCCGGCTGCGCAGCCCGAGGCGATCGACATGGTGCTCGACGAGCTCACCGACCGCTACGGGCAGCCGCCGCAGGCCGTCCTCACCCTCGTCGAGGTCTCCCGGCTCCGCCGCATGGCCCAGCAGGTCGGCCTGTCCGACGTGGTCGTGATGGGGTCGAACCTCCGCGTGGCTGGCAAGGAGCTCGCCGACTCGGCGCAGGTCCGGCTCAAGCGGATGTACCCGGGCGCACGCTGGTTCCCGCAGCAGGACGCCGCGAGCATCCCGCTGCCGAAGCCGCACGGCGAGTCCCTGCCCGACGCCGGGCTCATTGAGTGGGTGGAGAGCATCATGACGGCCGTCTACGGGGCCTCGAAGGCCCCGGCGGAGACGCCCGCCGCCTGATCGGACCACCCGACGGCCTGGAGGCGCGGTGCCAGCCGGCACCGCGCCTCCAGGCCGTCGTGGCGTTGCGCCCCGACCTACTCGGTCGCCTCCGCCTCGGACAGCTCGCGACGCGCACGGTACCGCCGCGCGCGCAGGCTGACGACGATCGCGGACGCGACCATCGCGATGCCGGAGCCGACCAGCACGGCGAGGACGCCCTCGTCGAGGACCTCCTCGTTCCGGGCGAAGGCCAGTTCGTTCATGAGCAGCGAGACCGTGAACCCGATCCCGCCGAGCACACCGACGGTCACGATCGACCCGAATGACAGTGTCGAGCGGCCCGGCGCGCGGAAGATGCGCGTCGCGACCGAGCCGAAGAGCGTGATGCCGATCACCTTGCCGACCGGCAGCGCGAGCACGACCGCCCAGAACGTCGGGGACAGTTCACCGATGCCGACGCTCGGGACCACCACGGCAGCCGAGGCGAACGCGAAGACCGGCAGCACGACCGCGTTCGACCACGGCTCGACCCGCTCGTGCAGCGTGTGCCCGGGGCGGCGGGGGAGCGCCAGGCCGAGCGCGACCCCGGCGATCGTCGCGTGCACGCCCGAGTGGTACACGAGCCACCACGTGACGAGGCCGACGAGCACCATCGCGGCGATGATCCAGCCCTGGCCGGAGCGGCCGGGGCGGAGCAGCCGACCGAGGACGGCGAACACGAGGAGGGCGACCGCCGCGCCGCCGAGGGCGGTGAGGTCCGTGCCGTGCGCGAAGACCACGGCGATGATGACGATGGCGATGAGGTCGTCGAGCACGGCCAGGGCGAGCAGGAACACCCGCACGGTCGACGGCAGCCCGCGGCCGAACATCGCGAGGACCCCGAGGGCGAAGGCGATGTCCGTCGCCGTCGGGATCGGCCAGCCGTGTTGGTACGGGGTGCCCGTCGTGACCACCAGGAACACCACCGCCGGGACGATCACCCCGCCGACCGCCGCGATCGCCGGGATGACGGCGGTCCTCGGGTTCGACAGTTCTCCGTCGACGACCTCCTGCTTCAGCTCGATGGCGACCAGCAGGAAGAAGACGGCGAGCAGACCGTCGCTGATCCAGTGCGCGACCGAGAGGTCGAGACCGACCGCGCCCCACGGGGAGTGCGCGTCGAGGAGCCGTTCGAGGCCGGGCCCGAGCGCGGAGTTCGCGACGATCAGGCCGAGGACGGCGGCGGTGAGCAGCGCGATGGCGCTGAAGCGGGGCGAGCGGACGAGTGCCTGCACGGTTCTCCTGGTTCCGGGTACGGACGACGGACCGTCGACCAGGCTTCCCGACACACCTCGTCCAGGGTACCGGAGCGGACTGCGTGCCAGCATGACGGCATGACCGCCGTACCGGACCTCGTCGAAGTCGTCGACCGCCTGCTCGCGTCCGAGGGCGGGTGCGTGTGGAACCGTGCACAGACGCACGGCTCGCTCGCGCGGTACGCGGTGGAGGAGTCGTACGAGCTCGTCGACGCGATCGACTCGGGGGACGACGCCGAGATCCGCGAGGAGCTCGGGGACGTGCTCTACCAGGTGGTCCTGCACGCCGGGATCGCCGCGGCGGCCGGGCGCTTCGACCTCGAGGACGTCGCCGCCGACGTCCGGGACAAGATGGTCCGCCGGCACCCGCACGTGTTCGGCGACGAGCACGCCGACACCGAGGACGAGGTCGTCCGGGTCTGGCGAGCGGCGAAGGCGGCGGAGAAGGCCGCGCGGACGAGCGTGTTCGACGGTGTGCCCCGCGCGATGCCGCCGTTGGAGCGGGCGGTGAAGCTGCTCGAACGACTCGAGGAGCGGGGTGACGCGGAGGCGGTCGTCGGCGCCGCGGTCGGGGCGGGCCGCGAGCAGGAGGGCCGTGACGAGGCGTGGGGGAGTGCGGTGCTGGAGCAGGTTGCGGCGGCGCGGGCGGCGGGGATCGATCCCGTGCGCGGCCTGCGTGCGGCGGTGGCGCGGCTCGAGGAGGCCGGGCGCGCTGCGGAGTGAGACCGGCCCGGGGCTCGTGTCGAGGAGACCGTGAGCGGAGTGGATCGCGGGCGATCGCGGTCAGGAGAGCGGGCACCCTCCCAACCCGAAAAAGGAGGGTGCCCGCGAGCGGGTGACGACGTGCCAGGGAAGTCACGTCGGCAGGGATACCCGCCCGAACCGCGGGACCCCGTTGCAGCACACCGGCCCCGCGAACGGCCCGGTGATCGGATCAGGAGACCACCGAACCGAGGTTCTGCATCCAATGTATCAGCAGGTCGGTACGCGTGCAAGCGGTCCGGTGCGTTCTGGCAGGATTGGCGCATGGCGACGACCGTGACGGCCCCCCGTGGCATGCGAGACCACCTCCCCGCGGACAAGGCACGACGGGAGCACGTCCTCGGGGTCATCCGCGGCGTGTACGCGCAGCACGGGTTCGACGAGATCGAGACGCCGGTCGTCGAGGAGGCCGCCCGCCTGCACTCCGGCCTCGGCGGCGACAACGAGAAGCTCGCCTTCGCCGTGATGAAGCGCGGGCTCACGACGGACGACGTGCGCCGTGCCGAGGCCCCGCTCGACCTCGCAGACCTCGGGCTCCGGTTCGACCTCACCGTCCCGCTCGCCCGCTTCTACGCCTCGCACCGTGCCGAGCTCCCGTCGGTGTTCCGGGCGGTGCAGATCGCACCCGTGTGGCGCGCCGAGCGTCCGCAGAAGGGGCGCTACCGCCAGTTCGTGCAGTGCGACATCGACGTGCTCGGCGAGCCCGGGCAGCTCGCCGAGATCGAGCTGATCAGCGCGACGACCGCGGCCCTCGACGCCCTCGGCATCGCCGGGACGACCATCCGGATCAACGACCGGCGGATCCTGACGGCGCTGCTCGGATCGTGGGGCATCGTCGACCCCGGAGCCGCGGAGCGCGCCCTCATCACGGTCGACAAGCTCGACAAGATCGGGCCGGACGGGGTCGCCGCCGAACTGCGCGAGACCACCGGCGCCGAGCTGCCCGGGCTCGAGGACACGATCCGGTCGCTCGAGTCCGCCGACTGGTACGCCGTGGCCGACGCCGAGTGGCTCGACGCCGAGGCGTTCGCCGACCTCCTGCGCCTCCGCGACGCGCTGCCCGGCGCCGACCTGCGCTTCGACCCCACCCTGGTCCGCGGCATGGGCTACTACACGGGCACGATCTTCGAGGTGGCGCACCCGGACTTCGGGTACAGCCTCGGCGGCGGCGGTCGCTACGACGGCATGATCGGGCGCTTCCTCGGCCAGGACGTCCCGGCGGTCGGGTTCTCGCTCGGGTTCGAGCGGCTCGTCGACCTCGTCACGCTGCCGGAGTCGGCCGAGTCCGACGCCGTGGTGCTCGTCTACGACAAGGACGTCGACCCCGTCCGACTCGCCGCGCTCAAGGACGAGGCGCTCCGGTCGCACCGCCGGGTCCGGCTCGAACGACGGGTGAAGAACACCAAGAACCAGCTCGCCGGACTCGTCGAGCAGGGCTTCGACGCGTTCGCGACGGTCCGGGCGGACACGGAGACGCTCGAGGGCGCCGAGTTCCGTCCACTGTCCTGACGCACGACACCTCCGCTCCACCGCGCGTCGGTAGGATCGGACCCGCAATCACCACAACCGAACTCGTAGGGAGTACCCCGTGGCCCAGATCGATGCCGTAGGCGCACGCGAAGTCCTCGATTCCCGAGGCAACCCGACGGTCGAGGTCGAGGTCCTCCTCGACGACGGCGTCGTCTCGCGGGCGCTCGTCCCGTCCGGCGCCTCCACCGGTGCGTTCGAGGCGTACGAGCTCCGTGACGGCGACGCGAACCGCTACGGCGGCAAGGGCGTCCTGAAGGCCGTCGACGCCGTGCTCGACGAGATCGGCCCGGCGCTCGAGGGCTTCGACGCCACCGACCAGCGTCTCGTCGACGCCGCGCTCATCGAGCTCGACGGCACCGAGAACAAGTCGCGCCTCGGGGCGAACGCCATCCTCGGCGCCTCGCTCGCCGTGGCCCGCGCCGCCGCCGACTCGGCCGACCTCCCGCTGTTCCGCTACCTCGGCGGCCCGAACGCGCACACCCTGCCCGTGCCGCTCATGAACGTCGTCAACGGTGGCGCGCACGCCGACACCAACGTCGACATCCAGGAGTTCTTCCTCGTGCCCTACGGTGCCGAGAGCTTCTCCGAGGCCCTCCGCTGGGGCGTCGAGACCTACCACGCCCTCAAGGGCGAGCTGAAGAAGCAGGGCCTGGCGACCGGCCTCGGTGACGAGGGCGGCTTCGCGCCGGAGCTCGCGTCGAACCGTGCCGCGCTCGACTTCCTGCTCGCCGCGATCGAGAAGGCCGGCTTCACCCCGGGCAAGGACATCGCGCTCGGCCTCGACGTCGCCGCGACCGAGTTCTTCCACGACGGCAAGTACGCGTTCGAGGGCAAGCAGCTCTCGAGCGAGGAGTTCACGGGGTACTTCACCGACCTCGTCGCGAACTACCCCCTCGTCACCATCGAGGACGCCCTTGCCGAGGACGACTGGGAGGGCTGGAAGCACCTGACCTCCGAGCTCGGCTCGAAGCTGCAGCTCGTCGGCGACGACCTGTACGTCACCAACCCGAAGCGTCTGCAGCGGGGCATCGACGAGCAGGCCGGCAACTCGATCCTGGTCAAGGTGAACCAGATCGGCACGCTGACCGAGACCCTCGACGCCGTCTCCCTGGCGCAGCGCCACGGCATGACCGCCATCCTGTCGCACCGCTCGGGCGAGACCGAGGACACCACCATCGCGGACATCGCGGTGGCCGTCGACGGTGGCCAGATCAAGACCGGCGCCCCGGCCCGCTCGGACCGCGTCGCCAAGTACAACCAGCTGCTCCGCATCGAGGAGGAGCTCGGTGACGCCGCCGTCTACGCAGGCCGCACCGCGTTCCCCCGCGCCGCCGCGCTCTAGGACACGCACCACACGAGACGCCGTCCTCCCTCGGGAGGGCGGCGTCGCGTCGTTGTCGGGCCCGCTCGACGGAGTCGAGCGGGCCCGATCCGTCACGCTCGTCGCCCTGCAGCGACGGTTCCTGCCCACTCGGCGGACGTGAGCGGCACGTCCAGCACGCTCGGCCAGCGTCCGCGGTGGTGACCCGACTGCGGGCGGGACCGACGGGGCGGGCGTGGGCCGCGCCTCCCGGCCGCGGCCGCTGGGAGGGTGCCGAACGACGCGCGACGGTCCGCGTGCCGGGCCCCGGGTCGCACCCGGGCCGGGTTACCGTTGGACCGTGCCCAGCCAGAAGCCCCGCGTCCGCCGCGTCCCCGTGGCCGTGCCGGAGACCGGCGCGCACGAGCAGCCCTGGTACCGGTCCATCCGGTTCTCGGGCTTCAGCCTGCTCATGCTGGCGATCATCGTGCTCTTCGTGGTCGTGCTCGCCCCGTCGCTGCGGACGCTCGTGCAGCAGCAGGAGCAGATCGCGCAGCAGCAGCGCGAGGTCGCGGCGCAGAAGGCCGACGTCACGCAGAAGAAGCAGGACGTCGCCCGCTGGGACGACCCCGCCTACATCGAGGCGCAGGCACGCGACCGGCTGCTCTACGTGTACCCGGGCGAGGAGAGCTACCTCGTGATGGGCGCCGAGAAGGCGAAGGGGTCCGACCGGGCGCGGACCGACTCGGGCAGCCCGGTGAGCTCGACCGTGCAGACGCCCGAGGTCGACTGGGTGCAGGCGATGCTCTCGAGCGTCCTGCAGTCGGGACTGACCGACAAGACCACCGAGGAGCTCGTCGCGCCGGACGTCTCCGGCACGGGCGATCCCACCGGCGCGGCCACCAGCGACACGAAGTAGGCCCGCGCCCGGGTCTCCGGTAGGCTCACGTGCCCGTGACCACCCCTCCCTTCGACCCGCCGTCCGACCGTGACGTCCAGGTCGTGTCGGCCCAGCTCGGTCGACCGGCACGCGACGTCGTCGGGATCGCGGCACGGTGCGTCTGTGGCAACCCCACCGTCGTCTCCACGAAGCCCCGACTCGAGAGCGGCACCCCGTTCCCGACGTTCTACTACCTGTGCCACCCCGCCGCCACCGCGGCCGTGAGCACCCTCGAGGCGAACCACGTCATGCCCGAACTCGCGGCACTGCTCGAGGACGAGACCGTCGCGGCGCAGTACCGCGCGGCACACGAGTCCTACCTGGCGGACCGCGAGTCGATCGAGCACGTCGACGAGATCGACGGCATCAGCGCCGGTGGCATGCCCACCCGCGTGAAGTGCCTGCACGCCCTCGTCGGCCACGCCCTCGCAGCCGGCCCCGGCGTCAACCCCATCGGCGACCTCGCGCTCGAGCGCGCGTCCTGGTCGCCCTCCCGGTGTGAGTGCCGGGCGTATGATGGCATCGCAGACGCCGGAGTCGGGGCGGGTGGCGGCGAACTCTGACCAGCCTCCCGGCAACCACCCCACTCCAAGGAGATCATCCCCCGTGCCCAAGATCCTCGTCGTCGGCGGCGGTTACGCCGGTTTCTACACCGCCTGGAAGCTCGAGAAGCACCTCCGTGAGGGCGAAGCCGAGGTCACCATGGTCGACCCGCTGCCCTACATGACGTACCAGCCGTTCCTGCCCGAGGTGGCCGCGGGGTCGATCGAGCCCCGGCACGCGGTCGTCTCGCACCGTCGCCACCTCAAGAAGACGCGTGTCGTCACTGCCAAGGTCACGAAGGTCGACCACGCCACGAAGACCGCGACGATCACCCCGGCCGAGGGCGAGGCGTGGGAGGAGTCCTACGACCAGATCGTCATGACCGCCGGCGCCGTCTCGCGCACCTTCCCGATCCCGGGCGTCGCGGACGAGGCCATCGGCCTGAAGACCATCGAGGAGGCCGCGGCGATCCGCGACAAGATCCTCACGAACTTCCACAAGGCGGCGAACCTGCCGGCCGGTCCCGAGCGTGACCGCCTGCTCACCGTCGTCGTGGTCGGCGGTGGCTTCGCCGGCATCGAGGTGTTCGCCGAGCTCCGCTCGTTCGCCTCGGACCTGCTGAAGAGCTACCCCGAGCTGTCCTTCGACGACACGCACTTCCACCTGGTCGAGGCGATGGGGCGCATCATGCCCGAGGTGTCGCTCGAGACCTCGCACTGGGTGCTCGAGAACCTCGCGTCGCGCGGTGCCGTCGTGCACCTCGACACGCAGCTCGCCTCGGCCGAGGGCGGCGTCTGCCAGCTCAAGGCGAAGGACGACTCGATCGAGACCATCGAGTCCGACCTCATCATCTGGACCGCCGGTGTCATGGCGAACCCGATGGTCAAGGGCACGGACCTCCCGCTCGAGCAGCGTGGCCGCATCCGCGTGCAGCCGGACCTCCGCGTGGTCGACGACAACGGCGTGGTCGCCGACGCGTGGGCCTGCGGCGACGTCGCAGCCGTGCCGGACCTGACCGGCGGCGGGGTCGGCGGCTTCTGCGTGCCGAACGCCCAGCACGCGGTGCGCCAGGCGAAGCAGCTCGCGAAGAACCTCACCGCGGTCATCCGCGGCGAGGCGACGAACGACTACAAGCACGAGAACCTCGGCGCCGTCGCGGGCCTCGGCCTCGGCACCGGTGTGTTCCAGTCCGGCAAGTTCGCGATGAAGGGCTTCCTCGCCTGGGGCGCCCACCGCGGCTACCACGGCCTGGCCATGCCCTCGTGGGAGCGCAAGTGGCGCGTCATCGGCGACTGGGTGGGCGGCTTCTTCCTCGGCCGCGACATCGCGTCGCTCGACGACCGCGAGACCCCCCGTGCCGCGTTCGAGACGTTCGCGTCGCGTCCGAAGGCCGCCGTCGAGGC